>JBBSMO010000058.1:0-9686 GCA_038233155.1 Longimicrobiales bacterium | reverse complement strand
TTACCGCCTGCCGGAACTGCTGCAGCGCTTCCAGGTAGCCGGGCACCGCCAGCGAAAGTACGATGTCTAGGAAGCGGCGGCGGGTGCCGGGGCTGCCAGAAACGAGCGCGACATCCGAGGGTGAAAAGATCACCACTCCCACAACTCCTAGAGCATCGCTCAGCCTCGAGATTTCCGCCTCGTCTACCGTAACTTTTTTGCGCCGTCCCGACCGGTCGTACGCTGCCGCTACCTCGCGCTCCGCCCCTTCGCTCGTTCGCACCTGCCCTGCGACCCGGAAAACACTCTCCCCGAACCGCACCAACTGCTCATCGGCGGAACCGCGGAAAGAGCGGAAGATTTCAAGATAGTAGATCGCCTCCAGCAAGTTCGTCTTGCCCTGCCCGTTGTCCCCTACGATGGCGACGCCGCCGGGCGGAAACTCCAATACCTGCTCGGGATAGTTGCGGAAGTTGCGCAGGTGAAGGCGGGAGAGGAACAAAGCGATTATAGATTTTGGATTAGGTATTTTGGATGGGAGCCGTGGAGCACGCAGCCGAATCTCGCACACTCCATCGAGTCGTTCCCAATCAAGAATCCAAAATCAAAAATCCATAACTCTGTAGCTCACTTCCCCTTGAACTCTGCTGTGCGTTTCTCGAGAAAGGCCGACATGCCTTCGCGCATGTCGTCGGTGGCGGCGAGCAGCCCGAACAAGTTGGATTCCAGGGCGAGGCCGTCGTCCATATCCAGGTCCAGCCCGCGGGTGGTGCATTCGATGGCCAATCGTAGCGCAACCGGACCGTTGCGGATGATGGTGCGCATCAGTTCGCCCGCCTCATCGAGCAGGGCGCCCGGCGCTGCCACGCGATTCACGAGGCCGATGCGGTGCGCTTCGGCGGCATCGATCATCTCGCCCGTGAGAATCAGTTCGAGCGCGCGGCCCTTGCCGACTATGCGCGGCAGCCGAAGCGTTCCGCCATAGCCGGGAATGATGCCGAGCTTGACCTCTGGCAGTCCGAAGCGGGCATTCTCCGAAGCAACCCGCAGGTGGCAGGCGAGCGCCAGTTCGCACCCGCCGCCCAAGGCGAACCCGTTCACGGCCGCGATGACGGGCTTGCCGAGGAGTTCGATGCTGCGGAACACCCGCTGCCCAAGCCTGCTCACTTCAATTCCGTCAATCGGCCCCATCCGTGACAGCTCGGCGATGTCGGCACCGGCCACGAACGCTTTCGCGCCCGAGCCGGTGAGGATGACGCCCCGGGTACTCGCGTCGGCAGCGATTCTTTCCACTGCCGCGCCCAATTCGCGGATGGTTGCCTCATTCAGCGCGTTCAGCTTGTCCGGCCGGTTGACCGTAAGAGTCGCGATTCCGTCGTGCCTGTCGAACTGCAGGTTCTGGTACTCTTCCATCGGCGCGCGTGAGGGTCTGAATTGGGAGATGCTGGCGAGCAGCCAAACTACTGCGCAGGCGCGTTGGCGTCCAGCAGCCCCGCGGCGGAAAGAATCTTCGAAATCTTCCGGCGGTCTTTCTCCCGAAGCTCGCGTAGCGGGGGACGGAGCGGCCCGCCGTGCAGGCCCAGCAGCTCAAGCGCTGCCTTGACTCCCGCTACCCCGAAGCCGCCAACGATCCCGCGGTGTACCGGGGCGATCCTCTCTTGCAGGCGACCGGCTTCAGCGAGCTTTCCCGCCGCGTGCAGACGGTAGATTTCAGCGCACGCCTCGGGCGCCAGCAGCGCCACAGCCAGAATGCCGCCGGCGGCACCGGCTTCCAGCGCCCCGAAAAGGACCGCGCCGCTCCCCGCCAGCACCGAGCAACTGCGGTGGCAAGCCGCGGTGAATCCGGCCAATGTCTTCAGGTCGCCCGAAGAATCCTTGATTCCGGCGATGTTTGGATGATGCGACAGCTCCCCAACCAACCCCGCCGCCAATGGAACGCCACTGTACTGTGACGGAACCTGGTACAGCAGGACGGAAACGGGCGAGGCGTCCGCAAAGGCGAGATAGTGCTCGCGCAGCGCCTCGGGCGTCATCTGGGGTTTGTAGTAGGAAGGCGGCGGAACGAGCACTCCATCCGCGCCGGAGGCCGCCCTGGCTTGGCGAACGGCGGCGCGGGTAGACTCCGCATTCAACCCCGCCAGCAGGAGCCGGTCACCGGCGATCTCCCGGACGGAATCCAGCAGATGGACGCGCTCGTCATCATCCAGCAGCGGCCCTTCGCCCGTAGACCCGAACAGAACCAGACCAGCCAAGGGTGCGGAAAGCCAATGCCGCGCATTCGCCCGAAAAGCCACAACATCTACATCTCCCGTTTCGGAATCGAAGGGAGTGGTGGCGGGGGCAAACACGCCGCGGAAGATTGCTGCATCGCCGGGACGGCTGTTGCTCACGACTGCTCTTGGGAAAGGGGAAGGCTGATCTGCACGAGTGTTCCGCTGCCGGGGCGCGAGCGAAGCTCGATTTTGCCGCCATGTGCCTCGACAATTTCGCGGCTGATGGAAAGCCCCAGACCCATTCCGTGGCTTTTTGTGGACACGAATGGCTGAAAGATCTCGCGCATCTTCTGGCGCGAAACTCCCGGCCCGTTGTCTTCGACTTTGACGACAGCGGTTCGATCCGCATGTTCGAGGCGCACGATCACCTCGCCACCGGGCCGCTCCGCGGCGGCCTCGCGGGCATTCGCCACCACATTCTCTATAGCCTGGCGAAGGTAGTACTCATCGCCGGTGATCACCGCCGAATCCAGCCGGTCTGCTTCAAGCCGTACCCCACTCGCGTGTGCAATTGCTCTTTCAAGATCGGCTATGGTCCCGACGAGTTCGTGCAGACGGAGCGGCAGCTTCCGAAAAGTACCCCCTGCCCCCGCCGCCCACGCGCCGAGTTCGCCGAGCAGGGCGCCCATTCGTTCCGCCTCGCCGGTAATCGCTTCGCATGCTTCGCGGCGGGTCTCTGCATCTGAGGTGATCCGCGGATCCTGAAGGACCTCCGCCTGTAGCATCAGCGATTGGAGCGGGTTCTTTATCTGGTGGAGAATTCGCGCGGCCGCGGAGCCGACCGCAATCATCCGCTCCTCTTCCAGGCGACGCAAGTATAACCGTCGCACCACTACAATGACCACACCGGCGGAGAAAGCCGCCAACCCGGAAACGACCAGCAGGTGCAGCACGAAGAGGGTCCGCGGGTCTGGCGGCTGCATCGGGAACCGGGCGGCTGGTTGGGGGCGGGTGTGGCACGGGGACGAGCGGCCGCGGCGCAACAGCCGGTACATGGTTTCACCCTTGACGGCGGCTGTCAAGGCGCCCGCTCAGGTGCGCAATGGAACGGGTACGAATGTAAGAACGAAGATCAGAATACACCCCCACCCGATCAGCCGCTCGCGGGTACCGAGCTTCAGCTCCTCAACCGGGAGCGGCGGGTGGGCCAGCGAGCCGCGACCAATGACAACAACGAGTGCGGCCCAAAGCCACCACCCCCACCACCACCGGCCGAGGGCGAGCAATAGCCCCATAAAGCCCCAGGAAATGCGGCGTTGCCGGCGGCCGAGAAGGGCGTAAAGAATGTGCCCCCCGTCGAGCTGTGCAAGTGGTAGCAAGTTGAGAGCCGTGACGAAGAGCCCGAGCCACCCCGCGAACGCCACCGGGTGCAGCACCAACACCCCACCTGTGTGACCGATGAACCGGGACAGCAGCTCCGTGCTCAGCGAACTGCCCAGCCCAATCGCCTGCCCGCCGAAGAGCACCTCGTACGGCGCTTCAGCCCCGGGACGCAGCGGAATGGTGCGGCTCCAAGCCATGCCCGCCGCGAAACAAGGCACAGAGAGCACAAAGCTTGCAATGGGCCCCGCCGCACCGATGTTCAGCAGCGACCGCCGATCCGGGACGCGCGAGCGGAGGCGGATAAACGCTCCGAAGGTCCCGATCAGATTGATCGCGTGCGGCGCGGGGATGAAGTAGGGCGGAGAAACGCTCACCCCGCAGCGCCGGGCTACGAGGAAGTGACCTCCCTCGTGGCACAACAATATGAGCAGCAACGGGAGCGAGAAACTCAGCCCCCGCAGAACTGCAGGCAGAGACAACGAGCCACCCCCGGCCAACAAAACGCCACCGGCCGTGGTGGTGAGGAAGGTGCACAGCAGTAGAAAGGCATGAAGCCACCAGCGCTCCCGAGTCGGTGGTCCGGCAAGGTTCGGAGTTGCTTGCCAGCCGGCATGCGGGTCCCCGGCGGGAACACCGGCTCGCGATTCGTCATTCCGCCTGTCTGCCTCGCTGCCGCCGGCGAGCGGCAAGTCGTTCACACCCGAACCCGGCAGCGCTTGCGCGCCTGCCGGCGCGGAAGCTCGCACGCCACGGAACTCTTGACCCTTGGGGCAGGTACGATTATTTTGTTTGGCTGCCCCCGCAATATCCCGTCAAGTCCGGGGCGATGCGCATGCGCGCACTCTGCCGCGGACGTTCGGTTTCCCGCTACAATGCCCCTTCCCGCCCGGCCGGTTTCGCCAGCGCAGAGCGCAGCAGCGTAGCGTAATTCGGAGCATTCTTTGGATATCACCGCACTCAAGTCTAAGACAGTCGCCGAGTTGCACGAGATGGCGGACGAACTGAACATCTCGAACTACTCGGGGCTGCGCAAGCAGGATCTCATATTCCGGATCGAGCAAAACCTGCTGGATTCGGAGGTCGTCCTCCGCGGCGAGGGCGTGCTCGAGGTTCTGCCCGAAGGCTACGGCTTTCTGCGATCACAGGATTGGAACTACCTGTACGGTCCGGACGACATTTACGTCAGCCCCAGCCAAATTAAACGGTTCGACCTCCGCACGGGTGATACTGTATTGGGCCAGGTTCGCCCGCCGAAGGAAGGCGAGCGCTACCTCGCTCTTCTCAAGGTCGAGAAAGTTAACGGGGACGAGCCGGAGAAAGCAAAACACCGCATCGGCTTCGACAACCTTCGCCCCCGCTACCCTGACAAACGCCTCGATCTCGAGGTGGTGAGCGGGGACATGTCGATGCGGGTAATGAATCTGATCGCGCCCGTCGGCAGAGGCCAACGGGGGCTGATCGTCGCGCCGCCCAAGGCAGGCAAGACGATACTGCTGCAGAAAATGGCGAACGCCATCACGCAGAATCACCCCGACGTGCACCTGATCGTGCTGCTCATTGACGAGCGGCCCGAAGAGGTGACGGACATGCAGGAGAATGTAGACGCCGAGGTGATCTCGTCCACCTTCGATGAACCCGCGGACCGCCACACGCAGGTGGCGGAAATGGTGCTCGAGAAGGCGAAACGGCTGGTCGAACACGGCCGCGATGTCGTAATCTTGCTTGATTCTATCACCCGCTTGGCGCGCGCGTACAACACCACGGTACCGCACTCGGGAAAAATTCTATCGGGCGGGGTGGACTCGAACGCGCTGCACAAGCCCAAGCGGTTTTTCGGTGCCGCCCGCAACATCGACGAAGGGGGCAGCCTCACCATCGTCGCGACGGCGCTCGTCGAGACGGGCAGCCGCATGGACGAGGTCATCTTCGAGGAGTTCAAGGGCACCGGAAACATGGAGCTCATCTTGGACCGGCACATCTCGGACAAGCGCATCTTCCCGGCGATCGACATCAACCGCTCCGGAACGCGCAAGGAAGACCTGCTGCTCGAGGAGTCGGAACTCAACCGCATATACCTGCTGCGGAACTTCCTCTCCGACATGCCTCCCGCGGAAGCCATAGAGTTTCTGCTCACCCGAATGCGGAAGACGAGCAGCAATCAGGACTTTCTGGATTCGATGGCGAAGGGCGGTTGAGCAGGCAGCCTAGGCATCCTCTATGACGCCGCGATAGGCGGGGTGAACAACGAGTTCGCCGGCTTCGACTACTTTGCGGTCCCAGGGAAAGACGATCAGACCATCGGTTTCGAGAGCATGGAAGTCCGGAGCGTAGCCGCTGGGCCGCGTAAAACATGCGGCAGTTCGCAATTCGGCCGGTTCCACCGCCCGCGTGGCGGCTATCGCCAGCCGGAGGGTATCCCCGCTGGTCGTGAGTTCGTCCACCAGCAGCACCCGTTTTCCGCGTACCTGCGGGGGCGCAGCCGAAAGCACCTCAGGGCGGTCACGCACCAGCTCGTCTCCCGAGCGGCGCGAGATCTTCATGGTGAACAGGTCGATTCGCAGGACCGACGCGATCACCGCCGCGGGGATCACCCCGGCCTTCGCAATTCCAAGAACCAGTTCTGGCCGGTAATCGCGGGCGACCCGCATTGCGAGCGCGCGGCAGAGCTCGCCGAAGAGCTCCCACGACACCTCGAAGGGATGGGTTGCACTCGGGGGGTTTGTGCTGCCGGTTCCAGCGTACCCGGTCGGTTGCATTCGGCTCTCCAAAAGAAGGGGAAGCGGTGCGGTGAAAGGCGTCAATTTGTATGCCGCCCGCCGCGTAGCCTTTTACCTGCTGACGCTCAGCGCCTTACCAGCTATGACGTTCACAGCATGCCGCCCGTCGGCGCATTGTGAGCGCACCGGAGGTAGCGGACCGTGCGGAAGCACGTTTTCAGGCCGCTCTCGAGCAAAGCGGTGCCCGCGACCCGCGCGACTTCTACCGCCAGCTTCTACGCTCGCTGAAAGCCCGGGACCGTGCGGCGTATGAACGGGCCGTGCGAATTCACGATGAAGAGCTCATCCCCTCGGTAGCCGGGGACGGGTCTGACCCGCTTGCCGCATGGCTCGGCTATGGCTGCAAACTCGCGGCCTTGCTCGCGCCGGGAAAAACAGTCCAGATCGACCCCTCTGGTCTCGCCACGGCGTACGCCCCGCCCGTTCCGTTGGACCGGCTGGTGCTGCAACTGCCGACGGCTGCGAGGGAACCCATCCTGGTGATTGGGATCCCGCCTGCGCTTTCACCCGCTCAACGGGCTACGGTAGATCTGCTTCACAAGCGGAAGCAAGAGTGAGCAACCCGTGGAAATCTCCCGTCTACAACCGGATCTCCGGGTCGGTAGGGTGACGGCGGTACAGGACGAAGGTGCGCCCGATCACCTGCACGCAGTGCACGTCCGCTACGCGCTCTGCGAGGGCGCCGCACGCATCCCGGGCACTTAGCGGCGCCGCCTGCTGTACCTTCACCTTGAGGAGCTCGCGGGTGCGAAGCGCGTTCACGACGGCCGCGACAGCCGCATCGGTAACGCCTTCTTTGCCGATCTGAAACACGGGTTTCAGGGAATGGGCTAGAGACCTGAGGTGCGCGCGTTGCTTGGGCGCGAGAGACTCCATCATCTGCTCCTGGTAGGGGAAGCGCTCGGCTCAGCAGTCTCCGAAAGAAATTCCAAGTTGGCGCGCGGTCAGCAACATGTCGTGATCTGTGGGCACCGTTTTCACCCGGCGTACCGCTTCGGCAAGCGGCACCGAACGGATGGTGTCGCTCTGCAGGGCGACCATCGACCCGAGTTTGCCCTGCTCTACGCACCGCACCGCCGCCGCGCCAAAACGAAGCGCAAGGTTGCGGTCAAAGGCGTTGGGTGCGCCACCTCGCTGTATGTGGCCCAAGACGAGGGTGCGGGTCTCCTTCCCGGTACTTTCAGCGATGCGCTCGGCCAGTCTCTCCGCGATGCCACCGTACCGGCCGCTGCTGTCCGCGTAGCTGGGCTCCCCGCCCGCTGGCTGCGCCCCTTCGGCGACGACCACGATGCTGAAGCGCCGGCCGATTTCATCACGCCTGCGAATCTTTTCGGCGATGTGGTCGAGGCGGTAAGGAATCTCGGGGATGAGGATCACATCTGCGGATGCTGCGAGCCCCGCGTGAAGCGCGATCCACCCGGTGTGCCGCCCCATTAGCTCGACCACCATCACCCTTTGATGTGCTTCGGCTGTCGAATGCAAGCGCCCCAGCGCATCGGTCGCCACCTCGACAGCAGTATGGAACCCGAAGGTGACTTCGGTCGCGTCCAGATCGTTGTCTATCGTTTTCGGGACTCCCACAACGGGCAATCCCTTCTCGTAAAGAGCATTAGCAATCTTCAGCGACCCGTCGCCGCCGATTGCAATCAACGCTTCGATTCCTAATGCCTTGAACCGGTCGATGATCTGGGACGACTTGTCCTCGGTTCCCCAGGTACCATCGGGAAGACGCACCTGAAGCCCAAAAGGGTTTCCCCGTGTGGTCGTGCCCAAGATGGTCCCTCCTTGGTGCGTTATCCCCCGGACCGCCTGCGGGGTGAGCGGGCAAACTCCGGGCTCTCCGTCAACCGTACTTTCAAGTAGCCCCAGATAGCCGCGGCGAATCCCTACCACTTCCCATCCATTCCGCACCGCCGCCAGCGTCGCCGCGCGGATCACCGCGTTCAGCCCCGGCGCGTCTCCTCCCCCCGTGTTGATCGCGATCTTGCGCGTACGGCCCGGCTTGTTTCCGTCTTCCGGCATCTTGTATGCGTGGTTCGATGATTACCCTGTTCGGCCGCACTACAATGGCACCCCGCCCGCGTATTCACAACTGCCGCAACGCGGGAAAGCCGCCGGCCGCTTTTCTTTTTCCGGACTAACTATGGTTACAGCTGCAGAAGTGAAGAAGGCCCTGAGAACGGTGAAAGACCCCGAAATGCGCCTGGATCTGGTGGTACTCGGCTTGATTTACGACATTCAGGTGGACGGCGCTTCGGTAGATGTTACCATGTCGCTGACCAGCCCAGCCTGCCCCGTGGCTGGCGAAATCGTGGATCAAGCACGGCAAGCGGTCGAGGCTGTGGAAGGGGTCGAGAAAGCCAACGTAGAACTCACCTTTTCGCCGCCTTGGACGGCAGCCCGCATTCCGCCCACCGTTCGAGCTGCATTGGGGCTGTGAACTGGTCTGCGATAGCATGGCGGGGAGATTCCCTACCTTGCAGCCCGGCAAAGAGTCGGGATTCTCCTTACCTCTTTCCACCCCGGCCCGACAGACAGTCGCGCATCATTCCTGTACCTTTCAGTTCCTTCACTCTGCGTAGGATACTTTATTCAAGGAGCATTTGAAAATGAGGAAGTTTCGCAGGCAAGGGTGGCGCATCGTCGCGGTTGCTGCGGTTTGGGCCGGGGCTGCGTGCGCGGGGGATGACGGCGCTGACGCGGGCGCGATGAACGACGCGGAAATGGGTAGCGGAATGCCGAACGTTGAGGTAAGCGCGCCGGCACCGAATGCCGCGGTGCAAACGGAACTCACGCCTGATCCGGGTGGTGAGATTATTGAAGTTCGTATGGTGATGCCGGGCGGGCAGAATCCGGCGTATGAGCCTACGACGATCACGGCACAGCGCGGAGATGTGCTCCGGTTCATCAACGTCGAGAACGTGCACAATGTCCATTTCCCCAGCAACGGAAACCCCGCGGGGGTGGACTACCCGCCCGCGGGACCGATATTGACCCAGCCGGGCCAGACGTACGATTTCAAGGTTGAATTCCCGAATGGAACGTATCGCTTTATTTGTGATCCCCACCTTGCACTCGGCATGGTTGGTGATCTGATCGTTACTGACTGACGGGACACCGTGGCTGTTTAGCCGCAAAACGGGCGGGGCACTCGACTCGAGTGCCCCGCCCGTTTTTCGTGGCCAGCCGTGGTGACGCAACGGCGGCCGCGAGCCTCGTGCTCGAGGCGCAGCAGGTGACCCCGCCTGGCGGGCAAAAGGAAAGGAACGCAGAACCGCCCGGCCCTGCTGCGTCCCTTGGGGGGGGTTGCATCGGGGCCGGGCGGTTCCGGAAG
>JBBSMO010000057.1:0-9687 GCA_038233155.1 Longimicrobiales bacterium | reverse complement strand
CGTTCATGCCGCGGCCATCATCAAGGCGGAAGCGAAGGGAGACGCATGGCTCGCGGACCGCATCTACTCGGGGGTGCCCGCGGGGCTGTTCGGCCTCTCGCAGCGCATCGAAATTTCCCCCATGAGCGGCCTCTCGAATGTGCGCTACTGGTTGAGCCAGCACGGCTACGACGGCTCGGACGAGGCCCTCTGCACCCACATCTTCGAGGCTGCCAAGCGCGCCGACCATACCTTCTCCGATGACGAGGTGCATGCCCTCTGCGCCGCCGTCACCTGAGCGGAAGGCAGGCGGGGTTGCCGCGCCACTGATGCGAGCGTTGCGCTCGCGCGCCTCGGCTTGGCTGTGCCGCGGCTCAACCCGCTGGGGCGCCGCGTTTCGTCGCGCGCCCATAGGCGTGCTGGTCCTTGCCGCTCTGCTATTCTTTACCGGCGCCGGGCTCACCCTGGCGGGGATTTTCTACCTCCTCGCCGGCGAAGAGGAGAGCGTCCTGCTCTGGCTCGTGCTGCTGCCGGTCGGGCCGTTGATGATCTATGTCGCGCTCCTCCTCGCTTCGCTGCACCCGCGTGCGTGGCCGATCATGATTTCGCTGTTGGTGCTGATGATCATCTCGTCAGCCGCCAGGGTGGTGCTGGCGGATGCGATGCCGTGGGCGCCGCTGGCCGAGCTGCTGTTCGAGGGAGTCGCGCTTGCGTACCTGCGGCGCCCGCGGGTGCGGCGCGCCTTCGGCGGGCTGGCCGTTCCGTGACGGTGTCTAGCGGCTCAGCCGGCGGGCCGCGGCAGAGTAGGCGTGTCGCCGACGAAGCTGTAGTGCTCGCCCCAGAGGCGGCCTACGGGCCGCAGAGATTCCGTGGCTACGAAGTGCGTGCCCGGCACCAGCTCGAGCCCGGCGGCAAGCCGGACCAGCCGCACCTCGCCGAGGATCAGCGCGTTGAAGGCGCCTGGCAACGGAATCTCCCGGTACAAGGAACACTCGAGCACCGCGGGACAGGTCGCGACGTAGGGAGCATCGACGGTTTCCGCCGGGGCGGCATCGAGGCCGGCATGCTGGAACTCGTCCACATCCGCTCCCCACTCGCCGGACGTCTGGTTCATCGCGGCGAGCTGCGTCTCCGTGGCGATGTTCACGCAGAACGCCCCTGTCGCGCGAATGTTGCGCAGGGTGTCCTTCGGCTCGCCGCGCCTCTCCCCGATAGAGATGCTGACTAGAAAGGGCGACGGTGAGACCGCCGCAAAATAGCTGAATGGAGCGAGGTTGCGGGCGCCTTCCGGAGAGCGGGTCGACACCCAGGCGATGGGGCGTGGAACGACCAGCGAGGTCAGGAGCTGGTAGCGCTCGCGGGTGCCGAGTTCCCCGGTATGGAGGAGCAGCGGCGGGGCAGTTCCCCCGCCAGCCGCCGCTCCCCGCTCGGTCTCAGCCCCGGGCGTGTTCGACAAAGAGCGTCTGCACAAGCCGGTTGAAGTCGCGCTGCATCTCGTCGTGGTCCTTTTCGCCCTGCCGGCCGAGCTCCGCCAGCCTCGGCTCGCCCAGTTGGTCGCCTACGGCGGCAAAGGTCGCAAAGGTATCTTGCGATTGGCGGATCGTGACGATGTCGCCGACCAGCCGCAAGAAATCACTGCCGCGGAACATGTCCACGAAATCGCGTGCCTTGCCAAGTACCGTTCCGAGCGCTTCCTTGGCTGCCGCGCCACTCTCTTCACCCAGCGAATCGCGATATTGCTCTAGCGACCGCTGGTGCTGCTGCATGCGAGGCAGGTGGTTGGTGCAGAGCTCCCGATACCGCACATCTTCCGCCTGGTCCTGATGATCCTTCAGGTTGTCGAGCAGCGTTTGGTGCTGCATCACTGCATTGCTTACCTGCGCGCGCAGAAAGTCACGTCCTCGTTCCATATCGAAAATCTCCCTGTGAAGCGTTCCGTAGCGCCGCCTGTCGATGGGGCGCAGAGGTGTTGCGCGGTCGCACAAGACGTGCCGGGCGAAGCGCGCCCTTCGCGCCGGCTGCACTCGTGAGCACGCCTTCTAAGATGCCGCTGCTCGAGCGCCTAGGCTTGCACCGGCCCGAGCTGCGGGCATGGGCGATGTACGACTGGGCCAATTCCGCTTTCATTGCGACGGTGATGACCGCGGTCTTCCCCATCTACTTCGTTCAGGTGGCGGCGTCGGACCTAGCGCCGGCCGCGGCGACCGCACGGTTCGCCACCGTGACGACCATCGGGCTAGCGGTGATCGCGGTTCTCGCACCCGTGCTGGGCGCCCTCGCCGACTACGCCGCCGTCAAGAAACGGCTCCTAGGCGCCTTTCTCGGCATTGGCGTCGCGGCGGTGGCGACCATGTTCTTCATCCACGAGGGCGACCTGCTTCTCGCCTCCCTGGTCTTCATCTTCGCCAATATAGGTGCGAACGGAAGCTTCGTCTTTTACGAGTCGCTCCTCCCGCACATCGCCCGGCAGGACGAGCTGGACCGGGTCTCGACCGCCGCCTATGCGCTCGGGTATGTCGGCGGCGGCTTGCTGCTCGCCCTGAACCTCGCGTGGATTCTCGCGCCCGGCTTCTTCGGCCTCCCGAGTGGTGACAACCTGGCACCCGAGGCCGGCACGCTCCCCACGCGGCTGGCGTTTCTCTCCGTAGCCGTCTGGTGGCTGCTCTTTTCCATCCCGCTCTTCCGTAATGTTCGCGAGCCGCCCGTCCTGCTCGAAGCGGACGAGCGGCGCGGGCAGAACGCGCTGCGCGTAGCCTTCACCCGGGTCGGGGAAACGCTCCGTGAGCTGCGCGGGTATCGTTCGGCCTTTTTGATGCTGCTCGCCTTCCTGATCTACAACGACGGCATAGGCACCATCATCCGGATGGCGAGCGCGTACGGGACCGAGCTGGGAATCGGGCGCGAAGCGCTGATCGGCGCGATTCTGCTCGTGCAGTTCGTCGGGATTCCGTTCGCGTTCCTTTTCGGGCAGATCGCCGGCCGGATCGGGGCGAAGCGAGCCATCTTCATCGGCCTGGGTACCTACGCGGTGATCAGCGTGCTCGGCTACTACATGACCACCGCGGTTCACTTTTACCTGCTCGCGACGCTGGTCGGAATGGTGCAGGGCGGGACGCAGGCGCTCAGCCGCTCGCTCTTCGCGAGCATGATCCCCGTCCACAAGTCTGGCGAGTTCTTCGGCTTCTGGGGTGTGTTCGAGAAGTTCGCGGGTATTCTCGGCCCCGCCATCTTCGCCGTGACTATTGCGCTCACCGGCTCGAGCCGCAACGCGATCTTGTCCGTGATCCTCTTCTTCATTGTCGGTGCGCTCCTGCTCTGGCAGGTAGATGTGGAGGAAGGGCAACGGGTCGCACGCGCGGCGGAAGCGAATGTGCGCGGCCCCGAGGCCGCAAGTTAGAAAAACTAAATTCAACGTTGATATTGCATGATGAACCCTGAAGGATTCCAGCCGGAGATCGGCCTCACGGTTGCAGAGCGGTTCGAAAACCGGCTGCTGTTGAACGACCCCACTCGCGGAAACGCCAAAGTGCGGGCGCTGATCGAGGCGGTGAATGCCGACGATGAGTTGTATGCCCTCTGGACGGCCGTTAATGTCAATGCGGTCGAGCGGCTGGGGATGACCGACCATGGCCCCGTACACGTCAAGATCGTGATGAACATTGCCGCCAAGCTGTTGCGGCTGCTCACCGAGCGCGGCCTCGAACCCGGCATCGTCACCTCCTATGGGATGGAGCCGGACGATGCGGAGCTGGTGGTGATTCTCGCCGCGTTGCTGCACGACACCGGCATGTCGATTCACCGCGCGGACCACGAGGCCTTCTCTCTGTTCGTGGCGCAGGACAAGATCAAGGAACTGCTGCGGCCGCTGTACGATGTCCGCACTGCCACCATCGTTCGCTCGGAAGTGTTGCACGCCATCATCGCGCACCGCTCGGGCGGCCGGCCCATGACGGTAGAGGCGGGCGTGGTGCGGATTGCCGACGCTCTCGACATGGCCAAAGGCCGTTCGCGCGTTTCGTTTGCCGGGGGCTCGATGAGCATCCATTCGATTTCCGCCGCCGCGATCGAGGCGGTGCACATAGAGGCGGGCGAAATCAAGCCGGTGCGAATCAGCGTCGAGATGTCGAACTCGGCCGGCGTGTTCCAGCTCGACCAGCTCTTCCGCGACAAGCTTTCGGGTAGCGGTCTGGAAGCGTACATCGAAATCGACGCCCACATTGAAGCCGAGGAGGAGAAGTCTCTGGTGCGGGCGTACCATCTTTGAAGAAGGCCGTTGATAAATCGCGCATCTCTGCGTTGCTGCTCCTCGCCACTCCCTGCGGCGTACAACAGTACGCCTCAGTCGCGGCGCGGCGCGCGCCTTGATCTGCACGATTTCTCTGCGGCCTTGAAGGCGGGTGGCGCGATGCCGCGGGGTGAGGGTAGCTTAGACGGTTCGCGGTGCACTGGCCGCAACCACCCTTTTCAGCCGTAGCAATCATCTCATGCCCGATCCCATGCGCGTCCGTTTCGCTCCCAGCCCGACAGGCTATCTGCACGTAGGCGGCGCGCGGACGGCTCTGTTCAACTGGTTGATGGCCCGCGGTGCCGGCGGCGTGTTCGTGCTGCGCATCGAGGATACCGACCGCGAGCGCTCGAGTGATGCGATGACGGCGGCCATTCTCGAGGGGCTCGGGTGGCTTGGCCTGGATTGGGACGAAGGACCCTTTCACCAGGCTGACGGCCTGGACCGCCACCGGCTCGCCGTCGGTCGGCTGCTCGAATCGGGCGCCGCGTACCGATGCTTTTGCACCCCGGCGCAGCTCGAGGAGCGCCGCGCCGCCGCCACCGGAGGTGACGCCTTCCGCTACGACCGGACTTGCCTCGCGGCCGACGCCGGGGAATCTGCCAAGCGTTCGCGGGACGGTGAGGTGTTCGCCGTCCGCTTCCAGATTCCGGAGGGCGCCACCGAGTGGGATGATCTGGTGCACGACCGCATGCACTACGCGCACGAGGACATCGAGGACTTCGTTATCCAGCGCTCGGACGGCACCCCGACCTACAACCTGGCGGTGGTGGCCGACGACATCGAGATGCGCATCACCCATGTGGTGCGCGGCGATGACCATCTTGCGAACACACCTAAGCAGATCTTGCTCTACCAGGCGCTTGGCGAGCCGCTGCCGCAGTTCGGCCACCTACCGATGATTCTCGGCCCGGACGCCAAGCGGCTCTCGAAGCGCCACGGGGCGACCGCGGTGGGCGAGTATGAGGAGCAGGGACTGCTGCCGGAGGCGCTCGTGAACTTTCTCGCGCTCCTAGGCTGGAATCCCGGCGACGACCAGGAGATCATGAGCACCGAGGAGCTGATTGCCCGCTTCTCCGTAGAAAGAATCAACAAGAAGAGCGCGGTTTTCGACCCGGAAAAGCTCGCCTGGATGAACTCGCAGCACCTCTCGGGCAAGGACGCCCCGGAGCTCTTCCCGCTGGTGCTCTCGAGGTGGATCGGTGCCGGCCTGCTCAGCGAAGCGGAGGCCGCGGACCGCCGGGACTGGCTCCACCGGCTCATCGATCTGCTGAAGCCCCGGACCCGCGTGCTGGACGATTTCGTCTGGCAGGCGCGGCCCTACCTCGCGCCCCGCGTGGAGTACGATCCCGCTGCGACGGCGAAGCATTGGGCGAACGCGGAAGCGACGGCGTCGGGGCTCGATGAGATCCAAAGCGCCCTCGCCGCGCTGGACGAATGGAGCGGGGAGGCGGTCGAAGAAGTCCTGCGCGAGTTGGCGGCGAAGCGCGGCGTCGGTTTCGGCAAGGTGGTTCATCCGCTGCGTTTAGCGCTGAGCGGTGGTTCGGTGAGCCCGGGGATCGACCAGGTTCTCGTCGTGATGGGGCCCGCGATGGTTTCGCAGCGGATCGCCGCCGCCATCGAGTGGCTCGGCACCCCCGCCGGGGAACGCGTTGACATGCCACCATCGCCGGCATAGGTTGTTGTGTACATCCGTCGCGGGCGGGAGCAAGCGGCTTCGCCTCCGCCGGAATGATCATCGAGCGACTGAACCGCTGCCGGTGCCGCCGGTCTCGTCCGAGACGGCGCGGCCGCTCTACATCTCCCCGCGTTTGCGGAGGCAAATATGCCCGAAACTCTGAATCGCAGCGAGCGCGACATCCTGGATTACCTGATCGATTTCCTCAAGCGGAACACGTATCAGCCGAGCATCCGGGAGATCGGCAAGAAGTTCAGCATCAAGTCTACCAAGACCGTCTCCGAGTATCTTCAGGCGATTGCCGACAAGGGGTACATCGAGCGGGACCCGTCGCGTTCGCGCGGGGTGCGCATCCTGGACATCGACCTCGCGCCGGACGTGCTCCAGATCCCCTGCTACGGGAAAATTGCCGCGGGCGAACCCGCGCTGCTGCGCGACAATGTCGAAACCGATTATCTGGTGGATCGCGACTGGGTCGAATCTCCCGATGCGTTCTGCCTCAAGATTGACGGGGACAGCATGAAGAACACCGGCATCTTGAATGGGGATACGGTGATCGTGAGCCCGGCCCGCGAAGAAGAGCTCGCAGACGGAGATGTGATCGCGGCGCGGGTGCGGGGCAAGGCGGCCATCAAGCACTATTATTCGAAGAAAGGCGAGGTCGTGCTCGAACCGGCCAACCCCGAGCACGAGCCGATTCTGGTGCGCGATGTCGATGATTTTCGTGTTCTGGGCCGGGTGAGCGGCCTCTTCCGCACCTTCCCGGGTTCGGGCAACTGAGCGAGCCGGTGCACCCGGTTGCAGGGGCCCCGGCTGAGCATTGCCGGGGCCCTTTCACTATCCGGCCCGGCCGTGACGGCTGACGAGGCCGATATCAACTGGATGGCGGCGGCGCTCGCCGAGGCGCGTGCGGCAGAGCAGTGCGGGGAAGTGCCCGTGGGCGCGGTGATCGTGCTCGATGGTGCGGTCGTCGCTCGCGGCCACAATCTCACGCAGACGCTGCAGGACCCGACGGCGCACGCGGAGACGGTTGCAATCCGCCGCGCCGCGGAAGCGCTCGGCAGTTGGCGGCTGCTCGGGTGTACGCTCTATGCAACGCTCGAGCCCTGCGCCATGTGCGCCGGAGGCATCGTTCTCGCACGCCTGCCGCGGCTGGTGTTCGCCGCCAGCGACCCCAAAGCCGGGATGTGCGGATCGCTCGAGAACCTAGTCCAAGACTCGCGGCTGAACCACGGCACCGAGGTGCGACGGGGCGTGCTCGCCGCCGAATCTGGCGAGTTGCTGCGTAGCTTCTTCCGCCGGCGCCGGGCGCTGGCTTCCGCTGGCAGCCCGCCGCGCCTGCCGGACCCCGATGATTGAAGCCGGCTCCGCTGCCCGGCACCCTATCACCTAGCTGAAATGAACAACGTACCTGGAAAACCCCTGATGGATGAAGCCGCGGTGCAGCGCGTCCTGTCTAGAATGGCGAGAGAAATCGTCGAGCGGGCAGCGGGCACGGCGAACCTGGTAGTCGTTGGGATTCATCGCCGCGGGGTCGAGCTCGCGGAAGAGCTGGCGCGCCAGATCCGCGAGGCGGAGGAGGCGGAGGTCGCGACCGGTTCGCTCGATATTACCCTGTATCGTGACGACCTGATGGCCATAGGGCCGCGCCCCGTCGTAGGCGAAACGCGGCTGCCGGAAGGCGGCATAGACGACCAGATCGTCGTCATAGTCGATGACGTTCTCTTCACCGGCCGCACCGTACGCGCGGCCCTCGACGAGCTGGCGGATTTTGGCCGCCCCAGGCGCATTCTCCTCTGCGTGCTGGTAGACCGCGGCGGCCGCGAGCTGCCGATCCACGCGGACATCGTAGGCATGACGCTTTCCGTGGGGCCAGACCAGCGCGTCGAGGTGCGGGTTCCAGAGTTAGATGGCCGCAGCGCCGTCGAACTGGCAGCCGCGGAGGCGGACGCGTGACGGCAGCGGATACGTATCTCGGCAAGGATTTGCTGGCGCTCGAGCAGCTATCCGCCGGCCAGATCACCGCCATATTAGACACTGCGGAGCCCTTCAAGGAAATC
Source organism: Longimicrobiales bacterium (assembly GCA_038233155.1). GTDB lineage: Bacteria > Gemmatimonadota > Gemmatimonadetes > Longimicrobiales > Longimicrobiaceae > JBBSMO01. The sequence continues at coordinate 1,685 of JBBSMO010000057.1, read as the reverse complement.
TCCGAGCGCACCATCAAAAAGGTGCCGGTTCTCCGCGGCAAAACCATCGTCAACGCCTTTTTCGAGAACTCTACCCGCACCCGCATCTCCTTTGAGTTTGCGGAGAAGCGGCTCTCGGCAGATACCGTGAACATCAGCACCAGCGGCTCGAGCGTCGCCAAGGGCGAGACGCTGGTGGATACGGCGCGCAACCTCGAGGCAATGCGCATCGACATGGTGGTGATTCGCCACGGGTCTTCGGGGGCGGCGCAGTTTCTCGGCGAGCGGATCGCATCCAACGTGATTAATGCCGGGGACGGCCGTCACGAGCACCCCACGCAGGGGCTGCTGGATCTGCTCACCATCCGCGATCATTTTGGCACCCTCGCCGGCCTCAAGGTCTGCATCGTGGGGGACGTGCTCCACTCGCGCGTCGCCCGTTCTAACATCTGGGGCTTGAAGAAGCTGGGCGCCGAGGTAGCCGTCTGCGGCCCGCTTACGCTGCTCCCGGCGGCCGTGGAAACCCTCGGCGTAATCGTCTTCCGCCGCATCGAGGAGGCAATCGAGTGGGCGGATGTGCTCAACGTGCTCCGGCTGCAGCTCGAACGCATGCGCAGCGGCTTCATCCCCTCGCTCAGAGAGTACAACCGCGTATTCGGCATCACCCAACTTCGTCTCGACCGGGCCCCTCGCGAGCTGCTCATTCTGCACCCAGGCCCCATGAACCGCGGGGTCGAGATCGATTCGGCTGTCGCGGACGGGCCGCAGGCGGTGATTCTGAAGCAGGTGACCAACGGGGTCGCCGTGCGCATGGCGGTGCTGTACCTGCTGGCGGGGGGCAAACCGGAGATGGCCGAAGCGGCGAAGACCGGAGGTGCGGTGTGAGGCCGGTATTGATTCGCGGGGCCCGGGTCATAGACCCCTCCCAGAAGTGGGACCAGACGCTCGATCTGCTGCTGGCGGAGGGCACCATCGCTCGGGCCGGAGCCGAATTGGACTTGCCCGAGGGCGCGGAGGAGATCGACGGTACCGGCCTGGTTGCCTGTCCCGGTCTGATCGATCTGCACGTTCACCTCCGCGAGCCGGGCGGCGAGCACAAGGAGACCATATCGAGTGGTGCCCGCGCCGCGGCCGCGGGCGGCTTCACCGCGGTCGTCGCGATGCCGAACACCGACCCGCCGACGGACGACCCGGCGGCAGTCGGCTTCGTGCGGGCGGAAGGGCTGCGAGCCCAAGGTGCACGCGTGTACCCGACGGGGACGATCACCGTCGAGCAGAAGGGCGAGCAGCTCGCCGAGTTCGGCGAAATGATCGCCGCCGGCGCCGTTGCGGTGACGGATGACGGCCGGCCAGTTAGCAACGCGGGGGTGATGCGGCTAGCGCTGCAGTACGCGCTCACCTTCGATCTTCCGGTGGCGGTGCACGCCGAGGAGCTCAGCCTGTCCCGGGACGGGTCGATGAACGAAGGCGTGGTATCCACGCGGCTCGGGCTGTTCGGCATTCCGAACGCGGCCGAAGATGTGATGATCGCGCGCGACCTGAAGCTCGCCGAACTGACGGGGGGGCGGCTGCACATTCAGCACGTCTCGACGCGGGGCGGGGTCGAAATGATCCGCGCAGCACTGGCGAAGGGCGTGCGGGTGACCGCCGAGGCGACTCCGCACCACTTCACCCTCACCGACGAAGCGGTCGGACGCTACCGGACG
>JBBSMO010000056.1:0-9816 GCA_038233155.1 Longimicrobiales bacterium | reverse complement strand
TGGTGCCGCCGCAGTTTGCGACGAACAACTGGCTGCTGTCGGGGCTGAGCGCAATCCCCCACGGCTCGTACCCGACTAGAATGCCGCGCGAGTCGAACTGCGTAGTGCCTACCGGAAAGAACTCGACGCGGTTCCGGCTGAAGTTGCTGACGAATACGCGCTCGCCATCGGACTTGAGGTCGACAAGGCGGTCCATCGGGTTTTCGAGCCGCACGGTGCGCCCGCGCAGCACGCGGACAGCGCTGGCTGCGCCGGGCTGGTCGGCGACCGGGGCACCCCCGGCACCGTCACGGCAGCCCAGAGACTGCGAGGTGCCGGGCTCGGTAGCGGCGAAGCATCGGCCGGCGTTGTCGATGACAAAGGCGGTAACTTCCAGACTCACATCCTGGAACCCGGCGAAGCCCGGCGTCACTCCGAGTTGGTCGAGCGGGAAGAGCAGCGTGCCGGCGCGCCCTGCCGCGGTGCGCGTTTGCACGCGCAGAGTGTCGGCTACACCAGGGCCGCGGCGAACCACCACAACCGTAGCGCCGACCTGCGCCACGGGCGCGGAGGGCGGCGCGAACACGGACACACGCAGAGTATCCGTCTGCTCGGCGCGCGCAGGGACCGAAACGCTGAACTGAACGCTCGGGCGCGCGGCAACGCCGATGACGACGGTATCCGCGCCGACGTTGCCGGCGCGGTCTGTAGCCGAAGCGACCACGAAGACGGGCGCTTCGGGAGTGTCTCCGAGCGCGAGGAGAACGCGAGAAATCGAGGTGTCGCGCACCGCGGCCGTCGTGTCGAAGACGATGGTGCGCGGCGTGAAGCGCTCGACCCGCTGCTGCTCTCCGGTGGCCGGGTCGGCGCGCAACGCGAAGGCGGACAGCTCAACCTTTGCGAGGCCCTGTTCATCGGCTACGCGGGCGGTGACGAGAACGGAATCGCCGACCACAGGCCGGACCGAATTGACCGGCGCCTGGATCTCTACCGCCGGCGCACTGCCGTCCACGCCGTTTTCGAGACGGCCTTCGTTGCGGAACAGGTTGTCGCCTTCGCAGCCGCTGAGCGCGGCGCTGGCGAGGAGCACCGCGGCAGCAGCCGCGGTGCGCGTATGTTGGTTCAACAGTGTCATGCTGGTGGGGCAGTCGGAGAGGGTCAGATCCGCGTATCGACGATGTGCGGCGTCACCAGGATCAGCAGGTCGCGCTTCTGCTCGCGGTTGCGGGTCGTGCGGAACAGTGCGCCGATGAAGGGAACGTCCATCAGGAAGGGGATGCCGGCACGCGTCTGCGTGACTTCGGTTACCGTCAGCCCGCCGATCACGGCAGCCTCGCCGTCGTTCACGAGCAGCCGCGTACGGCCACGCTGCCGCTGGAAGTTCACCCCGATGTCCGTGGCCGCGAGCTGCGCGCTCGAACGCTCCGCCTCGAGCTCCATCAGGATCTGCCGGTTGGCCGTCACGTGAGGCGTCACCGTCAGGCGAATGCCGGTCGAAACCAACTGTGCCGAGGCGCGCGCCACACCCGCACCACCCGCGGACGCAACATCCACAACCCGGATCGGCGTTTCTTCACCCACGAAGATTTCGGCTTCCTGATTATCCAAGGTCGTAACCGTCGGCGCGGCCTGCACATCCGAAAGTTCGGCGGCCTGCAGAGCGTCCAAAAACGCAACGAGCGTGTAGCGGCCGAGTACCAGAGAGGCCACGGTTTCCAGCGACGGGCCCACTACGCGGCTGGTCGCATTTCCTAAGGCCGCGATCGAGCTGCCGCCAAGATTGATCAGCGTCTCGCTCGTCGGCTGCCCGGTGCGCGGGTCATCCGTCTGCACTAAACGGTTGATGGTGTTGCCGCGCGAATCCTTGAGGTCGTAGGAAACCCCGAGTTCTTCGATGTTGGTCCGGTTGATGAAAATGATCTTCGCCTGAATCGAAACCTGCGGCGTCTGGATGTCGAGCTGCTGGATCATCGAGCCCACGCCATTCACCACACCCTCGATGTCGCTCACGACCAGGGTGTTGGTAGATGGGTTCGACACCAGCCGCCCCCGCTCCGTCAACATCGGCGAGAGCGTCTCGACCAGTTCCGCCGAAGGCACGTAGTTGATGCGGAAGTTCTGCGTGATCAGCGGCTCCTGCACCTCGCGCTCGCGCAGCCGTTCAATGGCGTCTACGCGAATGATGCCGCTGGGCAACTCGACCGCCGCGAGCCCGTAGGCGCGCAGAATGGTCTCGAGCGCCACATCCCACGGCTGATCGGTGATGGTCGCGGTGACATTGCCCGTGACGCCGGAGCCAGGAACGATTGATCGCCCGGTGAACTCTGCGAAGTGCGCGAGCACGTCGCGAATGTCCGCGTTCTCGAAAATTACGTCAATGCGTTGCGCCTGCTGCTGTAGCCGCTGGCTGGCCGCACGCGCCGGAACAGTGGCAGCAGCCGGGGCAGCGGCCTCAGCGCGGCCGTTCCCGCTGCTCCACGGCTGGAAAGCGGAAGCGCCGGCGTTGAACACCACGCGAATTCCCTGCGGAACGCGCTCGACCTCGTAGATGCTGGGCAGATCCAGGTCGATCACCACCCGGACGACGTCATCCATGTACTGGCTCGCCCGCAAGCTGAGAATGCCGCCGCGGTTGATGGCGTCGTAACGGTCTCGAAGGTCGTTGCGTGCGCCCTGGATGTCGACGACCACGCGCGACGGGTTCTCGAGGGTGAAGTCCGACCACTCGTAGCCGGCACCATCCACCTCGATGGTGAGGGCGGTCTGTGATCCGCTCGGTGACAGCCGCAAGGCGGTGACACGGCTCGCCGGCTGCTCGCCTGCCGGTGTGGCAGCGAGCAGGAATGGAAGGAGCGACGCGAGCGCCAGCCGTCGAGTGATCATTCGGTTCCTCTTTCGGATGCGGGCTTCGACTGGATGGATTCTCGGCGCGTGACGCCGAACTCGGTGACGAGCAGGTCTACGCGGCGGGGCAGGATCGCGGCGATGGTGATGCCGCCCAAGCGGTCGCCGACGCGCATACGCAACGGCCTTTCCCGCCCGGTGACGGCGAACACCGCCAGCGATTGATTAGCATCGGCGTGGTGGATCACTCCCTTGAGCGCCATGTCCTCTACCCGCACCCCGAGGTCGGCCGAGCCGATCAGCGACCGGAAGGGGTCCGGCCGACCCGAGCGTTGATACTGGAAGACCTCGCGCTGGTATACGACCGGGCCGGTGTCCACCACCGGCGCCGCCTGCGCGCGGAGCTCCGAAAGGGCGCCGCCCGCTGCGAGCAGCATCAGACTGAGGAAGAGTGTCTTATTCTGCATTGTCCGTCTCGGAATCGGTCTGGGAGAGGGGAAGAACGTAGGTTTCGATCGAGAACCTCGCCTCGAGGCGGGGCTGCCCGTCACGGGTCGCCTGGCCCTGCGCGCTGAGGTTCAAATCGATGGGTGTGATGATGCGCGGCAACGATGCGATGCGCGTGAGGAACTGGCCCACATCGTGGTACGTGCCGAGCACCGCGATGTCGTAGGTGCGCCGCGTGTAGTAGCTCTCCTGCTCTGCGCCTACCGGCTGGATCAGGGACAGGTCCACACCGCTCCGCTGCGCCTCGGCGGAGATCGCGTCCAGCAGATCCGGCAACTCCTCCGACAGGGGGATCAACCCCTCGACAGTGATGAGCTGGTCGCGGAACTGCGCCAGCCTCTGCTCGACCTGGCTGACGCCTTCGCCCTGCGCCAACGCTCGCGCGGTGGCGTTCTGCGCATCCAAGTTATCGAGCCGCTCCTCGAGCAGCACAACCTCGGCCTGCCGCGGCTGGTAGAGATATTCGTTGGCGGCATACCCGAGGCCGCCGACGATCAATACACCGAGCAGCACCTTGTTTCGTACCTGCGGATCCGACGGAAGAATGCCCATTTTCAGTTGATCACCACTACGGGGACGGTCTCGATCGCCTGCTCGGCGGGCACCTCATACTGTGCCTCGAGCGTGAAGCGTTGGAAGGTGCGGCTCTCCTCGGTCACCTGCTCGCTCGTCACCAGTGTCACGGCGCGCATGAACGGTGACGCTTCGAGGTTCTTCATGAATCGGGTCAGAGCCTGTGTAGAGCCCGCGTTCCCCTGAAGGGTGAGAGCGGGCCCAACGGCGCCTGAGTCCGCCGGCTGGGTAGAGGTGATGCTCGACAGCCAGGTAAAGGCCGGAACGGACTTGCTCACCTCGTCCAGCAGGTGCGGCCAGACGAAGCGGCGGTCGTCTACGTCCTTGATGACGGCGATCTTCTGGGTGATGGTGTCTTCGCGGGCGCGCAACGACTGCACCAATTCGATGGTCGACGAGAGCCGGACTGAGTCGGTCACGGCTTCCTCGATCTGAACCCGCAGGTCCGCTTCGCGGGCACCCGCTTTCCAGAAGAGGAAGGCGAAGGTCAGCGCGACCAGGACGCCTACGGCGCCCAAGCCGGCAACCAGCGGGTTGCCGCCAAACTGAGGAATTTTCGGCAGCCGGGCGATGGGCCGGCTGCGCGTCTGCGGCCGGGCGGCGGAGCCGCTCGGAAGAAGATTGATCTGGATCAACGGAGAAACGCGGGTTAGGCGGCGGAGCGAAGTGCCAGTCCGACGGGGAGCATCAACATTGGGGAGAGCTCGTCGAGCGGGAAAAGCGAGGAAACTTCGGGGCGAACCTTCAATCGTTGCAAGGGGTTCGCGACTTCGGTGCGGGTGCGGAGCCGCCCCGAAACGGCTTCGCTCAGGCCGGGGATGCGGGCGCCGCCGCCGCACAGGAATATGCGGTCCAGCGCCTGCCCTCCGGCACTTTCCATCGAGAGGAACGCAACCGCGCGCTCGATGCCGACAGCGAGTTCGTCGCTGCCCTCGGAGAGCACATCGGCAAACTCCTCTTGGCGCGGCGATTGACCGTTGACGACTGCCTCGGCATCCTCGGCGGTGAGCGAGTGCATGCGGCGCAGCTTCTCGCGCAATCGGCGCGAGCCGAACGGAATGTCGCGGGTGAGGACAGGCGCCCCGCCCTGAACCACGTTTACCGTGGCCACTTCGTGACCGATGTTGACCAGCGCGATCGGCGCGTCCGAGCCCAGCCCCGGGTAGTTGTATTCAAAGGCATTGTGCAGCGCGAACGCATCCACATCTACCACGGTAGGCGTGATGCCGGCGTCTTTCAGCAACGCCAGTTTCTGCTCGACCACGTCCCGCTTGGCCGCAACGAGCAACACGCTCATCTGCAGCCCCTCAGCCTCCGGGTCGAGGATCTGGAAGTCTAGCTGCACGTTGTGCATGTCGAAGGGCACGTACTGCTCGGCCTCCCAACGGATCACCTCGCGCGCATCGTTCTCCTTCATGCGGTCCATCTGGATGCGTTTGACGATCACATCACGGCCGCCGACGGCCGCGACGATCTTCTTCGCATCTACGCCCATACCCTCGAGCAGAGCGCGGATCGTATCGGCGACGAGCTGCGGGTCCATCAGCTCGCCCTCTACGATGGCGTCCGAAACCAAGGGGGCGTGCCCGATGTTGGTGATCTCGGGCTCGGCGCCCGAGTGGTCGATCACGACGATTTTGATGAAACCACTGCCGATGTCGAGCCCGACCGTGTGCTGGTTACGACGGAAAAAGGAGATCATGCTGGGGAGAGGGTAGTGCACCTGCATGGTGACGCCGGCGGATGGGAAGTGCCTCGGCGACGGAAGGTGTAGGTTTGAACTATAGATACGGACGGCGCAGGTGTCAACCCGCCCCGCTCGGAAAAGGTATTCAACGGATGATCTCCTGCCACGCCGAAGTGCGCTGGATAATCGGGTCCCCGCCAACCGGGTTGATGGTGCCGAGCACGTTGTTGATTGCGCACTTGTTGTAGCGAACCACCGCATTGCCCATCACGTTGCTGTCTACATCGCTGTCCCGGACAACACTCACGTCGTTCTTCGAGATCATTGCGCCTTCTATCTTGTTCCCGGTGCCACTGAGGTCGATGTCGCCCTCCGATAGCATGATCCCGCGGAAGATGAAACCGCCCGTAATCTGCAGACCGCCATTGAGTACGATCAGCATCCCCTGGCCATGATCTCCCGTCAGCTTCAACGGAGTGTTTTTCGAAAAGTTGCTGGCATCGATGACCACAACTTTTTGAAGTGTAGTGTCGATTCCCGCAACGTCAACGCATACGGTGGCGATTCGTCCCGGGCAGTGCCAATTCAGTTTGTTTTCGAGCGGGGCCGGAGCGCTACTCAGCAGAGAATTGGTCTTCCAACTGTTGTTCCATTCGGGGGAGGTACCCCAGATGGGGTTCGAGCCGAAGGTCACGTACTTGTCCGCAGTCAGCTCTCGCTTGTGGATGAATTCTGCGAATTCCGGAATGGAATAACCACCCAAGGTCTTCCGAATCAGCGCGTCCCGGCTCAGTTCGGATTCCTCTTGGCCGCCGATAATCGCCACGTTCGAGCCAATCACGTCGACCTTGGTGCTGTCGGCATGTACAATCGCATTCGTGACGGTGCTGTCGGTGCAGGAGATATTCAGGCTGTCGCTGCCGTTGCTGACAATGGAGCTGCCGCCAATCTTCGAATTCCCGCCGAAGGTCGCTGCCGAGTTGATGTCGCCCATCAAAGGACCAATTTCAATGCCAGCTTCGACTGCCCGGCCGCCCGCCGCGGGTTCTGCGCGAACGCGGTAAACCCGCCGGTCCGGCATTCCGCTCGGCATGCCCATCCGGGCGACTTCCTGCACCCTTAGATTTGCGGCAGTCCCCGCGGCCGAGTTGAATTGAACGGCACCCGCTGTGGCAGCGAGATTCACCCCTTGCTGCTGGACATACCCCTCGAGGGCGCTCTCCGCCGCGTAGAGCGAGGCCGTGGCGTCCTGATGCGCGCCGCTGAGCGCCACCTCGGTCGAGGAGGTCAGCAGCAGGCTGGTGACCAGAATGGAGACTAGTATCAGCCCCAGAAGTGCGATCGGGAGGGCAATGCCTTCGGTGCCTTGTAGAGGCCGATGAAACGGGTAGCTTTTCATGTGTAGGTCCTCAGCTTCGGTTGCGGAGGTAAACGCGGGTGGTAGCCGACTCGACCTGCGGGACGCCGTTGAACTGCGTGCGGCTGTTCGTCACTACATCCAGTTGAACGCCTCGCACCTGGGACATGTCCAATGGAGCCGTGCCGCCGGGGTTGAAGGTCGCGCTCGCGGAGTTCAGGTAGCGGAAGCGCATTCCTTGGTCGTTCGCGAGCGGCCCCGCGATGGGTGCTCCGTTGCGGCGGATCCACCACCCGGAAAGGCCCGAGGGGTTGTTGGCTACGTCGTAGGCGACCGTGTCATACAGGTAAACGGCGTCTGCCTTTTCTGCGCCGGGCAGAGTAGCGCCGCCTGCGGGCTCCAAAACGCGCACGCGGCTGTTCGCCAAATCCGTGGGGACGACATACGGGCTCGCCGTCGTCGCGTTCGCGAGGGCGGTGGTGCAAACTCCAGTAACGGCATTGAGGCCCAAAGCCGAGAGGGTTCCCGTCTTGTCCGTGACTGGAGCGAATCGCCACGTGACGGACGGATATATCGGCGAGACAGCAAGCGAAAGCGGCGTTCTTGCCAGCGCGGGGAGTGCCGTAGCAGGAAATGCCACGATCAGGTTCGAGCCCAGGTACCCGCAGTGCACGGCCCAGGCGGTAGGCACGCGGACAGTGATCGCGTTGGCGGAAGCCGAGGTGATACCTGTCGGCCCCACACCTCGCAGGTCCCCCGCGATCAGCTCGAGAGCAGCGCGCGCGTTTTGTTGCACCTCTTCGCGGGCGTTCTGCACCTCGGTGAAGCGCCCTTGGCTGCGGACGAATTCGAAGATGACTGTTCCCAGAATGCCGCTGATCACGAGAGCGGTGAGCATCTCGACCATGGTGAAGCCGGAGCGGTTATGCACAGGGAGCACCAGCAGGCGGGGTAAGCAGTGGGTCAGGAGAAAAGGTGTATGAGGTCAGCCGGTACGGCAGGTTGGTGCCGACCGGGGTGACCAGTACGGTGACCTGCGGGCGTGTCGCGGTGGTCAGATCGATCGCCCGGGAAAGCTGGTCGCCCTCCGCGGTGGTCGTGCAGAATTGGGCAGGAACCGTCCCGTTGCGGAGTGAAAGCAAGGCGTCTTCCATGCTGAGCGTGGCGGTCGCTGCGGCGCGACTGTTCTTTTCCGCCTGCCCGATCATGCGGACGGCGCTGAGGCCAAGCGCCTCGAGGCCGAGCAGGCCCACGGCGAGCAGCACCATGGCCATCAACACTTCGACGAGGGTAAAACCTTCGTCGCCGCGGCGCCGCTTCAGATTGCTGGTTACCAAACGATCGGCTCTATTCACGAAAGGATCGGCCGGAAGGAAGAATTCGTAATGTCGACTCGAGCTGCCCGAGTTGCATGCGCAGGCGCCCGGCCTGTGCGGCGGAGCGCAGCAGCCCGCGAGAATCGAAGTCGAGAATGAGCGGGAGCGAGAGCGGATTCACGGCTGCTATCGCAAGGCGGGCATTCTCGTCCGCCAGTGTCGCGGTCTTGGCGACGGCGTTGGTCGAGCCGTGGCGTACCGTATAGCCGGTTGCGGTAATCGTCAGCGTAGCGCCTGCGCCGGAGCGGACCGCCAGCATCTGCGCGTAGGCGATGTCGCCGGACAGCTCGTTGACGGCGCTGTCTACCGCCGTGCGGTCGATGTAGCCGCGCATCGACGGCATCGCGAGCCCTGCCATTACTGCCAGCAGGACCAGCGTCATCATCAGTTCTATGAGCGAGAAGCCAGCCTTGCGGCGGCTACGCGATATACAAAGGGGTGTCATGCCGCGGCGATTAGGGAAGACTCGTGCCGCAGCGATAGGTGTTGATTTACAACGACTTACGGGTTTTTACGGGGGTGGGGGCCTAGCAAAAATTTCCGGAACGCGAACCTTTTACCGGGCATTGTTTCCGGCCGGCCGCTTTGCTCAGCGGACGATTTCCGACCAGCCGTAGGTGGGCCGCACGACACGCACGTACTTGTTCCGTGCTTCGAAGGCATCCTGCATCTCCTGGATTGCACACCCGTTGTACCGTATGGTAGGAGTTCCAGTTAGGTCCTGCGGGATGACGAATTCAGTGCTGTCAGGCCCCATCCCGAGCCCGATCACCGAGCCCTCGAAACGCAACCCGCTGTTGCCGGTGCCTTTGATGCTGAACCCGCCTTCCACGAGAATGACCCCTTTGAAGACGATCTGGCCCTGAAACGAGAGGTTGCCGTTGTAGACGACGAGCATGCCCTGGCCGTGCGAAAGATTGAAGCTGACATCACCCCAACTGCCGTCCGCCTTGCTAGCATCAATCGCGATCAGCGGGAACCAGGTCTTGTCGGTGTCGTTCTCGCACGCCGTGGTACCGTCGTTCTTCAAGAAGACATCGGCAGGACAGCCCCAGTTCCAGGGCATAGCACCCGGATTGTTCCAGTCAACAACATCGCCCAAGGACTCGATCGACTTCGGCACCGATGTAGCGGTCAGCTTCAGGTCGGCCATAGCGATCAACCCCTCGAGCGTCGTGCCAAACGTTGTTTCCACGAAGCGAGAAGGCCGGACGAGGGAGGGAGCGGTATCCCCCACCATATTGCCCATTGCGTTGTTCGCGATGTTGAGCTCGGAAGGTACCGCATGCTCGACCGCGTTCGCGGCAGTATCGGTCAGGCACAAACTGGACGTGTTGCTGATGGTGACGTTCCCTGCGACCTTCAGATTCGAGCCGCTCCATACGGCGGGCACCTCGCCCACCGTCAATTCGTCGCTCGTCAGCCGGGTGAATGCGTGCACCGCCCTGCCGCCATCCGCGGGTTCGGCGATGAGCGCGAAGGTGCTGTCGTCC
>JBBSMO010000055.1:0-9884 GCA_038233155.1 Longimicrobiales bacterium | reverse complement strand
GCGGCGGCGCCGGCTGATGGCAGAAGGCCGGCGCCGCCGGTCGGTCGACTGGCTCTTTGCGGGTGCCTTGATCACCGCACTTCTGGCGCTCGGTCTCGTCCTGAGTGTCACCCGCACCGAATGGGGCCGCGAACGCATCATCGAGCTGACCGTAAATGCCCTCGGCGCGCGCATCGAGGGTGAACTCGTGATCGGGCGCATCTCCGGGAACTTGCTGACCGGCGCGCGGATCTACGATCTTTCCATTCGCGACCCGAATGGCGAGCGCTTTCTGGATGTAGACAGCGCCTACATCCGGTACGAGGTGCCGACGCTGCTCGGCGGCGACATGGTGCTGCGGGATCTGGTGCTGTATCACCCGCGCCTCCTCCTGACCAAACTCCCCGGCGACACCCTCTGGAACTACCGCCGCGTGCTCCCGCCCGGAGAAGGGCCGGATTCCACCGGCGGGCGCGCGACCATTCTGCGGGATGCGGCGCTGCACGATGCGGACATCGTCGTGCGTACCGCCTGGGAGCCCGATGAAGACCTTGAGCAGGCCGCCCGCGATGAAGCCATCCGCCTTGCCCTCTCGGATACTTCTCCGCTGGTCGTTACCCAAACGCCGGCCGGTCTGGTGCGGGAGATGCGCTTCATGGTGGATTCGCTCGCATTGCCGCATGGCGTGATCGCCTCCCGCGAGCGGGGCGGCAACTACTTTCGCATCTCGCAGTTCGCCGGAGATCTGTTCCTGTGGCGGCGCGCGCTCGAAGTTCGCAACGCCGCAGGCCAGATCGCCCAACTAGGAGATACCGTCGAGTTCCGCCTGAACCCGGTTCTGCTTCCCGAGTCGCGCCTGTCCGCGGCTGGTATCGTGGATCTGTCCGGGCCGGAGCCGCGCTATGATCTGATTGGAGAGGGAGAGCAGCTCGCTTTTTCCGACCTCCAACCGGCGTACGGACGCCTGCCTTCCGGCGGCTCGGCCCGCCTCGGATTCACCTTCGAGACCCGTCCGGACGGAAGCTTGATCACCGGCCGCGACTTTCAGATGCAGGCGCCGGGTACGAGGGTGAACGGCGCCTTCACCCTGCTCACGGGAGATACACTTCGGTTTGTAGAGGCGGAGCTCGAAGCCCCCGAACTGCGGGTGGCAACCGTCGAGCAGATGCTCCCCGCCGAGATCCCCGTGCGCGGGCTCCACATCGGGACCATCGGCATCGGAAACCCTGCTCCTTGACCCCGCAACGTTGACAAGCTGGCCTTCCCCTCTGTAGTCTGACGGATTCTTGCCGCCGGTACATCTCCCCACATCACACAATATGCGACGACTTGCCAGTGTGCTCGCGTTGTTGGCCGCGCTCGGCGCGCCCGCTCTGATCACCGGGCCGGATGCGGCCTTTGCCCAGGAAGCCGTTCAGGAACCCTTGCCGGAGGCGGCGGGAGCCACGAGTCCGCAAACACCACCTCTGGGCGAGCAAACGCTGGAAGACGCCGATGTAGAGGGCGGCGGAATCGCGGGGCTGATCGATGAGTCGATGGGGGCGATGAACGCCATTATCGGCGCGGTTTTCTTCTTCGATCTGCTCTTCTTCGATCCCGATCACTCCCTGCCGCTGCTCGTCTTCTGGCTGGTAATCGGGGCGGTCTTCTTTACCTTCCGGATGGGCTTCATCAACATCCGCGCCTTTTGGCACGCGATTCAGGTGACGCGCGGCATCTATGACGACCCCGCCGCGGAGGGTGAGGTGTCGCACTTCCAGGCGCTGACTACGGCGCTCTCGGCGACGGTAGGCCTCGGCAACATCGCGGGGGTCGCCATCGCGGTGAGCTTGGGCGGCCCCGGTGCTACCTTCTGGATGATTTTGGCCGGCTTGCTCGGCATGTCCTCGAAGTTCACCGAGTGCACGCTCGGACAGCAGTACCGCGAGGTGCGGCCGGACGGCAAGATCATGGGCGGCGCGATGTATTATCTGTCCAACGGTCTGGCCGAAATGGGGCATGCGCGGCTCGGGAAAGTGCTCGCCGTCATGTTTGCGGTGCTCTGCATAGGCGGGTCGTTCGGGGGTGGCAACTCGTTCCAGGTAAACCAGTCGCTGAACGCGCTGCAGCAGACCTTCCCCGTGCTAGGTGAGTTCCCGTGGGCATACGGTCTGTTGATGACCGTTCTCGTAGGGATCGTAATCGTCGGCGGCATCAAGCGCATCGCGTCTGTCGCGGACAAGGTCGTGCCGTTGATGTGCGGGGTCTACGTGCTCGGCGCTCTGGTCATCATCTTCGACAACTGGGCCGCTATTCCGGCCGCGTTCGGAGCCATCTTCACAGAGGCCTTCGCCCCGGACGCCCTTTACGGCGGCTTCATCGGCGCGCTCGTGGTCGGCTTCCAGCGTGCGGCTTTCTCGAACGAGGCCGGCATCGGATCGGCGGCCATCGCGCACTCGGCGGCCAAAACCAAGTACCCGGTTCGCGAAGGCATCGTCTCTCTGCTCGAGCCGTTCATCGACACGGTTGTCGTCTGCACGATGACTGCCCTGGTGATTATCGTTACCGGCGCGTACAACAATCCCGAGTACGCGGATCTGATCGAGGCAAATCAAGGCGCCGCCCTCACCTCGCGGGCAATGGGCGAGCACCTGACCTGGTTTCCGTACGTCCTCTCCATCGCGGTATTCCTGTTCGCCTTTTCGACCATGATCTCCTGGTCCTACTATGGCGAACGCTGCTGGTCCTGGCTGTTCGGCGATGAACGTTCCGGCATCTACAAGGGGATCTTCCTTTTCTTCGTGTTTGCCGGCTCGATCATCACCTCGACCAACGTTCTGGATTTCGGCGACCTGATGATTTTGGGGATGGCGTTCCCGAACATCCTTGGCCTCTACTTCCTCAGCGGGAAGGTGAAGCGCGAGCTGGACGAATACTGGGCAAAGAAGAAGGCGGGCCAGCTCGCGGTGTATCGCTGATCCTTGCTCCTGACATCCCTTTCCGGGGGTTCGAGTGGCTGACGCAACTGCAGGGCGGGCACGGGAGCACTGGGGGTCCAGGATCGGGCTGATCCTCGCCATGGCAGGCAATGCCGTTGGGCTCGGCAACTTTTTGCGCTTTCCGGTGCAGGCGGCCAACAATGGCGGCGGCACCTTCATGATCCCCTACTTCATCTCCTTCATTCTGCTCGGCATTCCGCTGATGTGGATGGAGTGGGGAATCGGGCGCTACGGCGGCCGCTTCGGGTTCGGCACCATCCCGCGGATGTTCGACGGCCTCTGGCGCAACCGCTTCGCCAAGTACATCGGCGTGCTCGGTATCGCCATGCCGCTGGTCGTCTTCATCTACTACACGGTGATCGTCGGCTGGCTGCTCGGCTTCTCCTTTTTCAGCATCACCGGCGGCTATTTCGGGATGGACGCGGAAGGAGTGCGCGGCTACCTCGGCTCCTTTCAGGACATTCACGACACCTCCGTCCATGGCGGCTGGCTCGGCTTTCTCTTTTACGGGATCACGCTTGCGCTGATCGTTTGGGTGCTGTCCAAGGGAATTTCCGGCGGAATCGAGAAGCTCGCGCTGTACGGCATGCCCGTGCTCTTCATTTTCGCGCTCCTCATCATGGTTCGGGTGCTCACCCTGCCCGCTACGGAACTCGGCAGCCCCGAGCAGGGGCTCGCCTTCATCTGGACGCCCGACTGGGGCGCCTTGGGCGATGCGCGCGTATGGCTGGCCGCCGCGGGGCAGGTATTCTTCACCCTTTCGTTAGGGATGGGCGCCATTCACACGTACTCGTCCTACCTTTCCGAGGAGGATGACGTCACGCTGACCGGACTGGCGACCGCAGCTACCAACGAATTCGCCGAGGTTGTGCTCGGCGGGACGATCGCGATTCCGGCGGCGGTAACGTTCTTCGGAGTCGCGGGGGCGACCGCGATCGCAGCGGGCGGTTCCTTTGACGTCGGAATCGTCGCCATGGGGGTCGTCTTCCAGAACCTGCCGGGCGGGATGCT
This sequence comes from Longimicrobiales bacterium, assembly GCA_038233155.1. Classification (GTDB taxonomy): domain Bacteria; phylum Gemmatimonadota; class Gemmatimonadetes; order Longimicrobiales; family Longimicrobiaceae; genus JBBSMO01. The sequence goes on along the minus strand of JBBSMO010000055.1, from coordinate 5,916 downwards.
CTGGGGGCAGTTGCTCGCCTTCATGTGGTTTTTTCTGCTGTTCATAGCGGGAATAACTTCCTCCGTCGCGCTGGCTACGCCCGCGATGGCCTTTCTGCAGGAGGAGTTCGGCTTCCCGCGGGGCAAAGTCGCCCTCGGTCTCGGACTGACGGCGCTTCTGCTCGGGCTCGCGAACATCTGGTGGCTGGCCGGCGGGTTCTTGGATGAATGGGACTACTGGGCCGGTACCTTCGGTCTGGTGATTTTCGCCTTCATCGAAGTTTGGATCATTCGCCTCGCTTTTGGCGTTGACGAGTTTTGGATCGAGCTGCACCGCGGCGCCGATCTGCAGGTGCCAGCTTTTTTCCGCTTCGTCATGAAGTGGGTCACGCCTGTGTTCCTCACTGTGCTGCTGGTGTGGTGGGGCTGGACAGAGGCGGTCCCCAAGCTGATGATGGAGGGCGTTGCAGCGGAGCAGATCGGACCGCGGTGGCTTTCACGCGCCTTTATCGCCGGTCTGCTGTTCATCGGAATCGTTTTGATCCGCCGTGCTTGGCAGCGGCGCCCGGCCCCCGCCGCGCCGGCTCCTCTCACCCCTGCCGCGCGCTGAAATGTTCGCCATCATCGTACTGATTCAAGATGCCCCGGCAGATGCCGCTCGCGCCGCCGGCGGCCTGAGCACATTCTCTCTCTTGTTCATGCTGACGAGCATGGGACTGGTTACGCTGCTCGCCGCCTGGTCATTCTTCCGCATCATGCGCGGCAAGCGCCACTTTGACCCGGACGGTTCCGGCCCTGCCCACTCGCCCGTGCAGGGTGAGGTAGACACCCGTTGATTCCCCGCGGTTGGTGCGGTGGACCGGATCATGCTCGCCTGGGCCGCCCCGATTTTCAACCACCCGTGCCCAGCCAGCCAAGTGACCAGACGCGCTGAACCGGCAGCAGACAAAGAGCAAACTACTGGCGGCGCCGCCGGCGAAGCGACTGCCGCGGAAGTGACCGAGGAGCTCACACCCTTTCGCGCCGTCAACCTCCACTTCGACAAGGCTGCCGGGCTGCTCGAGATCCCGGAAGATCTGAGCATCGCGCTGAAGACGCCCTTCCGCGAGGTGATGGTCGAGCTGCCCTTGCGCTGCAGCGACGGCGAGATCCGCACCTTCCAGGGCTACCGGGTGCAGCACGACAACGCCCGCGGCCCGATGAAAGGCGGGTTGCGTTATCACCCCGAAGTGGATCTGGACGAGGTGCGGGCGCTCGCCTCATTGATGACCTGGAAGACCGCGGTTGTGAACGTCCCCTACGGCGGCGCAAAGGGGGGAATCACCTGTGACCCTGCCACCCTCAGCGGCCGGGATCTCGAGACCCTCACCCGCCGCTTCACCAGCCGAATCGAGAAGTTCATCGGCCCGCAAGTAGACATTCCCGCGCCGGACGTGAACACGAATGCGCAGGTGATGGCGTGGATCGTGGACGAGTACTCGAAGTATCATGGCTTCACTCCGGCGGTGGTAACCGGCAAGCCCATTCAGCTCGGGGGCTCTGTGGGGCGCGAGTCCGCTACCGGGCGGGGAGTACTCTTCGCGACTCTGCGTGCCGCGGCGGACATGGATCTCGACCTTCAAGGCGCGACCGTGGCGGTACAGGGCTTTGGCAACGTGGGAAGCTGGGCGGCACACTATTTGGAAGCAGCCGGTGCCACCGTGGTAGCGGTGAGCGATGTCAGCGGCGGCATCCACTCGGCCAACGGGTTGGATGTAAAGCAGGTGCGGGAAACGGTGGCGAAGCAGGGCAGCGTGAGGGCGTATGTCGGCGCGGACCCCATCAGCAACGAAGAATTGCTCACGCTGAACGTAGACGTTCTCGTGCCCGCGGCATTGGGCGGAGTGCTGCATCGCGGCAACGCGCGCGAAGTGCAGGCGAAGCTCGTGGTCGAGGGGGCGAATCACCCCACCACCCCAATCGCGGACAAGATCCTCCATGAAAACGGCGTGACTGTGGTGCCGGACATCTACGCGAACGCGGGCGGCGTCACCGTATCCTACTTCGAGTGGGTGCAGAACCTCCAGCAGTTCCGGTGGACGGCGGAACGCGTGGATGAGGAGCTTCGCACCATCATGGACCAGGCGTACGACGCGGTGGTCGGTGTAGCCCGCAAGCACGATACAGATCTCCGCACCGCTGCCTTCGCTGTCGCCATCGACCGGGTTGCGGAGGCGACCCGGCTGCGGGGGGTAAGCTGACCCGGCCGGAGACCACGCGCTTGGCCGGCGCGCCAGAGGAAGAGCGGGCGGCTGCATTGCGAGCCGTGGGCTACCGGCTCGACGAGGCCGGGCGTGTCGTGCTGACCACCCATCTCAATGCGGACGGCGACGGCGCCGGCTCGGAAGCGGCGGTCGCCGCCTGGCTCGAGGCCAGGGGCAAGCAGGTCACCATCCTGAACCCGACTCCGTTCCCGCCCAACCTGCGGTTTCTGCTGCACCGCCCCGATCTAGCGCCTGATGCGCCCGAGGCGGAGGCCGCCCGGATCTTTGCCGCCGCGGACCTTGTGCTCGTGCTCGATACCGGCGAGCCCAAACGCGTCGGAAACTTAGCCGCGCTGATGGATCTGGAACGGACGACGGTGATCGATCACCACCCGCCGGGTGCCGAGATGCTCGGCACGGGGGGTGTGCGCGATCCCGCGGCAGCCGCGACTGGCGAGTTGGTTTACGACCTGTTCAACGTGTGCGGCACTGCCGAGCCGTGGCCGGAGAGCTCGGTCGCCGGGTTGTACGTCGCCATCGTCACCGACACAGGCTCCTTCCGCTTCGCGAATACCACCCCGCGCGTACACCGCATCACGGCAGAGCTGATCGGGCGGGGGGTGGATGTCGAGGACATCTATCGCCGCGTCTACGGCGGGGTACCGTTGCGCCGCCTCACGCTGGTGCGGGAGGCGCTGGACACCCTGCAGACCGATGGCAAAGGCCTTTCCTGGCTGGTGGTACGGGAGGAAGCGATTCGCCGCAACGCCGCCACGCCGGAAGACTTTGACGGCCTGGTGGACTACCCCCGCTCGATTCAAGGAACCGAGGTAGCGCTGATGTTCCGGGAAACGCCTAGCGGCGGTACCAAGGTCTCGTTTCGCTCGAATGGCGCAGTGGACGTAAACCGCCTTGCGCGCCGCTTCGGCGGCGGCGGCCACGTCAAAGCCGCCGGCGCGACCTCGTCACGCCCGGTCGACCAAGTCATACCCGAGGTGCTCTCCGCCAGCCGCGCCTCGGTCGCCGCCGCCGCTCAAGCTTCCGCCGCGTCCTCTTCCAAGTAGGTGTAGCCGCTCAGCCCGTCTATGTATGCGGCGATGAAGGCGTTCGCTTCCTGTCTGCTGATGCCTTGCGCATTTTGGACTTTGCGGCGGAATGCAGTAATCAGCGCCTGGGCGTCGAACTGCACGTAGTTCAACACCTCGGTGATGGTGTCGCCGTGAACCAGATCGGTAATCTCGTAGCCGTGCGGCTTAAGCCGCAGGTGCACGGCATCGGTATCCCCGAAAAGATTGTGCATGTCTCCTAGGATCTCCTGGTAGGCGCCCGTCAGGAAGATGCCGAGAATGTACGGTTCTTCCGGCTCGAACGGGTGCAGCTCGAGGCTCCGCTTGAAGGGGCGCCCGCCAGTGAACCGGTCGATCTTGCCATCGGAATCACAGGTGACGTCCTGAAGGGTTCCCCGCCGCACCGGCGCTTCGTCCAGCCGGTGAATGGGCATGATGGGGAAGAGCTGGTCGATGGCCCACGAATCCGGCAGCGACTGGAAGAGCGAGAAGTTGCAGAAGTAGCGGTCGGTGAGAAACGCATCCAGCTGGGGGATGATGTCCTCGTACTCCTCCTCGTCCGCGGCGGCCAACGTGGCGACGCGGTTCAAGATCGCGAGATGCAGCCGTTCAACCGCGGCCCTGTCCTCGAGTGACAGCACGCCGCTGGTGAACAGCAGATACGCTTGCTCCTTCGCGAACATGGCATCGTGGTACACCTCGCGAAGGCTGCGCTCGTCAATCTCCGCGTATGCTTGGGCGAGGGTCCCCACGAGCGGGTGCGCGCCCGGCGCGCTCTCCTCGGGGCCGTCGGAGACCTGCGTCTCGAGGTCGATCACTTTGACCAGCAGCATGGCGTGGTGCGCGGTGAGCGCGCGCCCAGATTCGGAAATCACGTGCGGCATGGGCACGGCGGCGGCCCGGCAGCCTTCTGCCAACGAGTAGATGATGTCGTTCGCGTACTCCTGAATCGAGTAGTTGACGCTCGCCGGAGCGCTGGTGCGCGTGCCCTCGTAGTCCACGCCAAGGCCGCCGCCTACATCCACGTAATCGATCCCCACCCCCATCTTCCGCAGCTCGACGTAGAAGCGGGTTACCTCCCCCATCGCCAGCTTCACATTGCGGATGTCAGGGATCTGCGAACCCAGGTGGAAGTGGATCAGCTTCAGTATGTCCAACCGACCGGCGGCTTCCAGCTTGTCCAGCACCTGCATCAACTGCGATGCGTTCAACCCGAACTTGCTCTTCTCGCCCGCGGTCTCCGACCAACGCCCCGCGCCCTGGGTAGAAAGCTTGATGCGAACTCCGGCAGCAGGAGCCACCCCCATCTGGTCCGCCACCCGCAGCAGCGTGGCTACCTCGCTGATCTTCTCGATTACCACCAGCACATCGTGGCCGAGCTTTTGCCCCATCAGCGCCAGGCGGATGAACTCCTCGTCCTTGTAGCCGTTGCAGACGATCAGGTGGTCGCTCCGCTCGGACAGCGCAAGGACCGCCTGCAGCTCGGGCTTGCTGCCTACCTCGAGCCCCACCCCGAACGGCCTGCCAAAGTCTAAAATTTCCTCGACCACATGCCGCTGCTGGTTGACCTTGATCGGGTAGACGGTCGAGTACTGCCCCTCGTACGCGGCCTCCTCGATGGCAGTGCGGAACCTCTCGGAAAGCGCCTCGACCCGGGTACGCAGGATGTCAGAAAAGCGAAGTAGCAGAGGCAGCCTCACCCCTTGCGCCTCGAGGTCCATCGCCAGCTCGAACAGGTCCAGGCTCCGGCCGGAATCTTTGGTAGGGTGGACGGCGACGTGACCCTTTTCGTTGATGCCGAAGTAGCCGATTCCCCAGCCCTCCACGTTGTAGAGTTCGGCTGAATCCTCGAGGGTCCAGCTTGTAGCTTCGGGAGCTTCGGTAGCTGCCATCAGGTGCGTCGCAGGTGAATTGGTAGGAAAGGGTGAGAAGTTGCTGCGTTCTCTGCCGCCGCGCCCCGCCTATATCTTGAAGCGGCAGCCGCCATGTGGTAGCTTTTGGCGCGCCTAGTTTCCCCTCCATTCATTTCGTATGCCGCGATACCAAAAACCCGACTTCAGCCTCGCTCCCCTGCGGCAAGCTCCCGATGCGCAGTGGGCGGCCGCGCTGGCCGACGGCGTGCTGCCGCCGGACTTCTTTTCCACGACCAACCTGCCTACCTATGTCAAGGTGGGGGGCGAGTGGCGCCTGCCTTCGCAGCCGCGGATGGATGGTGCGGTGGTCCTCAGCGCAGCTGGCGCCCTGAGGGTGCTCGAGGGGCGCTACGTTCGAACCGGCGACCGTGTAGCTGTCGGCAGGGCCGAGGACGGAAGCCAGGGCATCTACGTCCACACCAGCGGTTTTTTAGAGGACCGTGAGCAAGGACCCGAGGGCGAATTCAAGTTCATGTCGTCCCAAGTCTCGCGCGAAAAACCCACGGACTACGAGCAGATCGCCCGCACGCTCTTGGAAGAACGCGAGCGGGGAGGGCACGTGATATGGGTGGTGGGGCCGGCGGTGCTGCACTCGCGCGGCCGCGACACCCTGGAATGGTTCATCGCCAACGGTTTCGTAAACGTCCTTTTCGGCGGCAACGCAGTCGCGGTGCACGACATCGAGGCGGCGGTGATGGGTACGACCCTTGGGAT
>JBBSMO010000054.1:0-9886 GCA_038233155.1 Longimicrobiales bacterium | reverse complement strand
CCGTGTCCGAGGTCCGCAGCCAGCTCCATCTGGCGCACGAGCTGGGATACCTTTCGCCAGACGAGTTCACGCACCTGTACGAGCTTTGCCTGGAGATCAGCCGTCTTCTCGCCGCTCTGCGCGCGTCCGTTGACCGCCGGAAGCGACCGGAATCCACGTGAAGCTGCTGTTCCACTCCCGCACTTTCGCACTTTCGCACTCCCGCACTTTCTCACTCGCGCTCGCGGCTCATACCCATCCTCCCTGCAGAAACCAGACATCGCCTATGGCGTCGCGGAACAGCCAGACCAGCCGTCCCGCTTCGGTGGTGCAGCGGAAGTGTTCACGGGCGTAGGCGGTGTCCCATTGGCCGCCGGAGACGCGGTCCGGGCCCGCGGCGGTCACGATCGTCTGCCATTCGCGGCTGTTCGCCGGGTCCAGGAACCCGGTCGGGAGATGGTGATCGCGCCGGGGGCGGACGCGCACCTCGATGCGCCTCGGCTCGGGCAGCAACTGCAGCGTGAGGCAGGGCGATGGCGATGCAGCGGCTGCCGGGGCTGCGGATGCGGCGGTGGGGGCGCCGATACCGCCGCTGTCGGTCACGAGCCGCTCGATGAGCGGGTGCGACTCGACCGCAGGCTCGACGAGCGGCGCGTCCCACTCGTCGATCAGGCGGGCGACGGCTTCGGCGGCCGCGCCGGCGCTAGCGAAGCCGCGGTCGAAGATGTCGCCCTGCGTCGCGGAGACAGGCGTCGTCCCCTCGACGGCCAGAGTGACGCCGGTGACGGAATCGGACAGCGTCCACCGTTCCAAGGCGCCCTGCAGCCGCCGCAGCCAAGGTGCGCGCTCGCCGGTGGGGCGCGCGCAGCGCAACGTCCGCTCGTCGGTTCCGCCGCCGGACAGCTCGAAGCTGAGTGTCATCGCCTGCGCGCGCTCGCCGCGCTCGCGCAGCGTATCGCAGACGCTGCCGAGCAGCGCGTTGGCGGTGAATACCAGCCGCGCCGCATCGCTGATCGCGTAGTCCAGGAACTCGATGGACGCCGCCGGCCGCTCGCGTGGCACGGGCTGGAAGATGCGGCGCGCGTCATCGGCGCGCGCCAGCCGCCGGAGCGCGGCGCCCGCCCCACCGAAGCGCGCCTCGACCGCCTCGCGCTCGAGCGCCGCGAGTTGCCCGCAGGTGAGGATGCCGACCCCATCCAGCAAGCTATGCAGCCGCGCATCCGCCCCCAGCAGCCCGAGCGCGAGCGGCGCGAGAAATTCCCGCTCGCGGCCCGGCTCCACCACGGTAACCAGCTCACTCCCCCCCCGCGCCGCCAGCTCCGCCGCGACCGGCACGGCGGAGATGCCTGCCCGCGCATCTCCCACGCCCATCGCGCGCAGCCGCCCGAGCAGCGCTAACGCGATCCGCGGCGCGGGCAGCCCGCGGGCGTCGGCCCAGAGGATGCCGCGCGCACCGGCCGCCACGCGCGGCACCTCCGCCAGCAGCGCCTCCGCCAGTTCAGCGGGCGGCGCCGCGCCGGTCGGCCAGGCCGGGCTCGATAGACAGACGAAGATCATGTTCAACCACCGGCATTGAGAAATGCGTTTGTTTGTCCCACCCCATCGCCCTCACCCGCACGTGCACCGTGACCGATTCGACCCGCGCCGGCTCGCCGAACGGGTCCATGCGCCAGCGGTAGTCTTCCGGCGCGATGCGCGAGCGGATGCGCACACCCGCCATGAAGCCGCCCCCGTCCAGCACCGCCAGCGCTCCGCCGCCCTCCTTGACCGCCCGCGACAGCCGCACCCGCTCCGCGTCCGCCAGCCGCCCCGCCGACAGCACGGTGAGCGCGAAGCCGCCGCAGCGCACCAGCTCCTCGGCGCACTGCAGCGCCCGCAGCGAGCCTGCGGGACGCACCAGCGCCGTCCGCGGGTTCCAGAAATCGCCCGCCACCGTGCCACTGCCGTCGATCCACACCGCCCGCTCCGCCCGCGCGACCGTCGCGTCGCACGCTGCGCGCAGCATCGCCGCCGCGCCGCCGCCGGGAGCCCACGCCGACATCCGCCCGCGCGGCAGCCCGCCGCCCGGCAGCGCCCCGTCCAACAGCGCGATGCCCGTCGCCAGCGCCTCCGCCGTGCGGTGCGCGACCGGCACCGCATCCGGGAAGCGCTGCTCGAGCAATCGTTGCAGTGCGGCGACCTGTGCGGACATGGGGCATAGGTTCGGAAGCAGGTTCGTGGTGCAAGCAGCATTGCATCACCTACGGCTATATCTACACCGAACAAAAGCCGAAATCAAGGGGGAAGTCCTTTTCGGGGCATTTGACAAGCTGCTGCTGTTGGCGTCTTCTATATCTTTCCCACCGCAAAGCTCCAGTTCGTGGATGTGCGGTGTACCGGCGTGGAAGCAAGAGGGGGTACTCCGCGCCGATCCTTTGAAGAGGCAGGCAACGAGCAATGACGGGTGTGCCGCGGGGCGAGATGCGCTTGAGGCGGGTATTGGGCTGGGCGGCGCTCGGGCTGCTAGTCGTTGCCCTGCTCTGGATCGGGGATCCGCGCGAGTTTGCCCGCGCGCGCGGAGCACGCCAGTGGCTGTCCGTGGCGACGGGGGGCACGGGCGGCGTCTGGTATCCGTACGGGGGCGGCATCGCCAAGGTGCTGAGCGAGCACGTGGCCAATGTGCAGGCGACGGCGGAGGTCACCTCGGCCTCCATCGACAACCTAAATTTTCTGCGGGCCGGCACCGCGGACATCGCCTTCACCCTCGCGGATGCGCTGGACGACGCCTACCGCGGTACCGGGCCTTTCGCAGAGACCGGCAGGGTACCCGCGCGAGCGCTCGCGGTGCTGTACGGCAGCTACGTGCATCTTGCGACCACGGAAGCGACGGGCATCGGGAAAATCGATGATCTGCGCGGCAGGGTAGTCTCGACCGGCTCGCCGGGCAGCGGGACGGAAGCCGCGGCGTTGCGCATCCTCGAAGCGGCGGGCCTCGACGCCGAGCGTGACCTGCGGCGGCAGGGGCTGGGCGCCGGCGGCTCAGTCGACGCTACCAAAGACGGCAAGATCGACGCGTTCTTCTGGGTTGGCGGGGTGCCTACCGGGGCTGTCCTGGACCTGGCAAACACCCCCGGCCGCACCCTGAAGCTGATCCCGCTGAATGGCTTGCTCCCGGCGTTACGCGCGCAGTACGGAGAGGCGCTGTACACTCCCATCGAGATCCCGGGAGATGTCTATCCGGGGTTGCGAGCCGCTGTGCCAACCATCAGCGTTGCCAACGTTCTGGTGGTGGACCGGGAGATGAGCGATCAACTCGCCTACGAAATCACCCGTGCCATTTTCGATCATCGCGACGAGCTGATCGCCATCCATCCTGAAGCGAGCAACCTGACGCCGCGCAGCGCCGTGAAGGGATCGCCCGTTCCCTTCCACCCCGGCGCGATCCGGTTTTATCGGGAGCAGGGAGTGTGGGGTTATAGTGGCAAGTGACCAGTGACCAGTGGCGCTGCATACTACGCCAACCGCCGCACTACAGACACCGGCGTGCTGGCAGCGCGTTACCGGCTGTCGGCCACGGTCTGCTGACTACCGTCTACTGACTACTGACTTCCACGTGATACCGGCTGGCGAAGGTCCGGAGCCGGGGGATTCCGCGCCTACCCGCGAGCTGCACGGCGGTACGCGGCGGCTCGTGACGGTTCTGTCCGTCGGCTTTTCGCTGTACGCGCTGTTCTGGGTGATCGGAGTCGTCGATCCATTTTTCTACCGCGCGAGCTTTCTGCTGCTGGCGCTGGTACTCACCTTTCTGCTCTACCCTGCTGATTTCGGGGCATCAGCGGAAGGCACGCGGCTTCCGGCGCGGGACTGGGTGCTGGTCGGTGCTTCGGTGGTCGCGCTGGGTTGGCCGCTGCTGGATGGGGCGAACCTACCCTACCGTGCCGCAACCCCTACGGCTGTCGATGTAGCTTTAGGCGCGCTAACGATTCTCCTCGTCCTCGAGGCGACGCGCCGCACCGTCGGGTGGATTCTGCCGGCCACGGCCATCGGCTTTCTGCTGTATGCCTATGTGGGGCCGTTGCTCGACCTGGCCGGCCTCACGATCTTCGCTCACCGGGGCTACGGCGCTACGCGCCTGATCGGCACCCAGTACATGACCCTCGAAGGGATCTTCGGTGTGCCGCTGGACGTAGCGGCGACCTACATCATCCTCTTCACCATCTTCGGAGCGATCCTCGAGTTTTCCGGGGCGGGCAAGTTCTTCATCGACTGGGCGATGGCGGCGATGGGCCGGTCCTCGTCGGGTGCCGGACCCGGTCGCACGGTCACTGCGGCGGGCTTTCTGCTCGGCACCGTCTCCGGCAGCGGCGTGGCGACCACGGTCACACTCGGTTCCGTGTCGTGGCCGCTGCTGCGGCGCGCCGGTTACCCGGCGGATACGGCGGGTGCGATACTCGCGGCCGGCGGCATTGGCGCGATCCTCTCGCCACCGACCCTCGGCGCAGCCGCCTTCCTGATCGCCGAGTTTCTAAAGATTTCGTATCTGCAGGTGCTGGTGATGGCGAGCATCCCCACGCTGCTGTACTACTTGTCGGCCTTTCTGATGATAGAGGCCGACTCGCGGCGAATGCGCACCCGCGCGGTGGGCATCGACGTGCCGCCGCTCTGGACGTTGACCCGCCGCTACGGCTACCACTTTTTATCGCTGCTGGCGATTGTCGTGTTGATGGCGACGGGGATGACCGCCTTCCGCGCCGTGTTCTGGGCGACGGTGCTCGCCATTGCGCTGAGCTTCGTGCAGCGTGAGACGGCGCTCGTGCCGCGGCGGTTGCTAAAGGCGCTCGAAGCCGGCGGCCGCGGCGTGCTCTCCGTCGCGGCGACTACCGCGACCGCGGGAATTATCGTGGGGGTGGTGACGCTCACCGGGCTGGGGCTCAAGATCGCAGGGATCATCGTCGCTCTCGCTGGCGGCAGCCTGTTCCTGACCGTGCTCTACGCGGCGCTCGCAGTATGGATGCTCGGGCTGGCTGTGCCCGTCACCGCATCCTACATCATCGCCGCGGTGATGATCGCGCCCGCGCTGACACAGGTCGGCGTGCCCGCCGTTGCCGCCCACATGTTCATCTTCTACTATGCCGTGCTTTCCGAAGTCAGCCCGCCCACCGCGCTCTCACCCTTTGCCGCGGCCGCCATCACGGGTGGCAACCCGTTCCGCACCATGATGCTCACGTGGAAGTACACCCTCCCTGCCTTTCTCGTCCCTTTCGTCTTTACGCAGAGCGCGCAGGGGATGGGGATTCTGCTGCAGGCGCCCTGGCCAGACGTGCTCGCCGCCACCCTGACGGCCGCAGTGGGACTTGGCGCGCTGGCGATGGGCCTCGGCGGTTGGCTGCGCGGCGCCGCGACTCTGCCCGAGCGGATCGGCGCGACGGTCGCCGGTCTGCTGATGGTGTACGCCAGTCCCGGCACCGATCTGCTCGGGATCGGCCTGTTCGGCCTAGTGGCGATGATGCACCTGCTGCGCTTCCGGCGCGCGGCGCCGGCTCAACCGCCGCCGCAACGGCGGTGATGCTGCCGCGGGCTCGGCGCGCACCGAACGAGATGCTGGGAACGCAAAAAACCCGCAGCAGCCGCGGAGAGCGGCGTGCGGGCAAAGCAATCAGAAAGCTGCTTAGAGCGTCTTGCGAGGCCCCATGGAAGCAGCCGGACGGTGAAACGGGTTAGGTGTCGGGGGGCGGGAGACTACCGCGCATCTGAAGGTTTGAGAGGCGGTGCTCCGCGCCACTCCCCTTCACCTGCTAACAAGCATCGGACGGTAGCCGAAAAAGTTTAGCGAGTTGCCCGCGACCGGCAATCCGGCCGCCGCCTAATTGCGTCCGCTGTCAGCCGCCCGTAGCTTGAAATTTCACCAGTCGGCTCTTCGCCAGACGTTACCAGCGCGCTGACGGCATGTGAAAGTTCAAGGGAGATGATCGGTTGCCGATGATCCGGTTCTCGAAGCCAGCGTCACGCAGAGCTTGGTGATGGCCGCAGACGAGCAGGCAGCTCAGCGGCCGCGCCCGCCGGGTGGGGCATACCGGTGAGCCATGCAGCAATCAAATCGTGGTTCGCCTCCCGCGGCTGGGAGGCGTTTCAGTTTCAACATGATGTTTGGGATGCCTACGCGGCAGGCGAGAGCGGGCTGATTCACGCCGCTACCGGCACCGGGAAGACGTATGCGGCGTGGATGGGGCCGCTGATCGAGTGGCTGGACGAAATGCGGAGTGCGGAGTGCGGAATGCGGAATGGACCGACGGGGGAGGGCAGCATTGCACCGGCGACCAAACCGCCGCCGCTGCGGGTGCTGTGGGTCACGCCGCTTCGGGCGTTGGCGGCGGATACCGCGGAGGCGCTGCGCGCGCCGCTCGAGGATCTCGGCATTCCGTGGACGCTCGAGACGCGCACAAGCGACACCACGGCTGCAACGCGCGCGAAGCAGCGCAAGCGGCTTCCCACCGCGCTGATCACCACGCCGGAAAGCTTGTCGCTGCTGCTGGCCAGGGCAGACGCGCCCGACCTATTCCGCGAACTGCGGATGACCGTGGTGGACGAGTGGCACGAGCTGATGGCTACCAAGCGCGGGGTGCAGACCGAGCTGGCGCTGGCGCGCCTCCGCGGCTGGCAACCAGCACTGCGGGTGTGGGGACTTTCGGCTACTCTCGGCAACCTCGGCCAGGCCAGGGATGTGCTGCTCGGTTCGGGGGGTAACCGTCCGCCGGGGCGCATCGTGCAGGGGGTGGTGCCAAAGCAGGTGTCGATCGATTCGCTGCTCCCCCCGACCATCGAGCGGTTTCCATGGGCAGGTCACCTGGGCACCAACATGCTGCCGCAGGTGCTCGAGGTGCTGGACGACGCGTCTGCCGCGCTGCTCTTCACCAACACCCGTTCGCAAACGGAGATCTGGTTTCAACGAATTCTCGAGGCGCGTCCGGAGTGGGCGGGCGAGATCGCACTGCACCATGGTTCGTTGGACAGGAAGACGCGCGAGGAGGTAGAGCAGGGGCTGCGCGAGGGGAGGCTCCGCTGCGTCGTCGCAACCTCGACGCTGGACCTCGGAGTGGATTTTTCGCCTGTAGACCGGGTCCTGCAGGTCGGCAGTCCCAAAGGAGTGGCGCGCCTGCTGCAGCGCGCCGGGCGCAGCGGCCACTCGCCGGGCCGCCCGAGCCGCGTCACCTGCGTGCCTACGCACGCCTGGCAGCTCGTCGAGGTCGCCGCAGCCCGCGACGCACTCGAACAGGGGGCCATCGAGTCGCGCCCGCCGGTCGAGCGCCCATTGGATGTGCTCGCGCAGCACCTCGTCACCGCCGCACTCGGCGGTGGCTTCCGCGCGGACGAACTGCTGCATGAGGTCCGCACCACCTACTCCTACCGCGAGCTTGCGGACGACGAATGGCGGTGGACGCTGGACTTCGTCGCCCGCGGCGGGGAAGCGCTCCGCGCGTACCCGGAGTATGCCAAGCTCGTGGAGGATGGCGGCGTGTACACCGTCGAAGACACCCAGATCGCCCGCCGCCATCGCATGTCGGTCGGCACCCTCGTCAGCGACGCGTCGGTTCGGGTGCAATACCTGAAGGGCGGCGTGCTCGGCTCCGTGGAGGAGTCGTTCATAGCGCGGCTGCGGCCGGGTGACCGATTCATCTTCGCGGGCAAGCCGCTCGAGTTCGTGCGGGTGCGCGACATGAAGGCATGGGTGCGGCGCGCGCCTAACTCACGCGGCGCAATCCCGCGCTGGATGGGAGCGCGCATGCCGCTTTCGACCGAGCTGGCTGCCGCGGTCCGCCAGCGTCTCGAACAGGCGCGCAACGGTGAGTTCGCGGGCCCGGAGATGGCCGCAATCCGCCCGATTCTCGAGCTGCAGGCGAAATGGTCGCGCATTCCCGCCGCGAACGAACTGCTCATCGAGCGGGTCAGGACGCGCGAAGGGCACCACATCTTCCTCTACCCCTTCGCGGGGCGGCTGGTACACGAGGGACTTGCCGCCCTGCTCGCCTACCGCATCTCCCGCGTCGTGCCAATCTCCTTCACCATGGCGGCGAACGATTACGGCATAGAGCTGCTCGCCACCGAACCCGCGCCACTGGAGGCAGCGCTCGCTGCCGGATTGCTGCACGCGGACAATCTGGCTGCCGATATCCCCGCGAGCCTGAACGCCGCCGAGCTGGCGCGGCGGCAGTTCCGCGAGATCGCGCGGGTCGCCGGACTGGTCTTCGCCGGGTACCCGCGGGCGGGGAAGAGCGCGCGGCAGCTTCAGGCTTCAAGCGGCCTTTTCTATGATGTGTTCGCGAGCTTCGACCCGGAAAACTTGCTGCTCGAGCAGGCGGAGCGCGAGGTGCTGGAACGGCAGCTCGAGGCGAGCCGGCTCGGGCGCACCTTGCAGCGGCTGACAGGGAGCGCATTGGTCATCACAGAACCGCGCAAGCCGACTCCATTGGCCTTTCCCCTGCTGGTGGACCGCACCCGCGCGAAAGTCAGCTCCGAGTCATTAGCGGCCCGCGTGCGGCGGATGCAGCTCGCCCTCGAACGGGCTGCGGGCTGAGCGTTGGCGGAGCTGCACCTCCGCATCGCCGGCGAGCCGCTGCACCTGCTCGCCGGGCGGGCCATCTACCGCCCCGCCTCGCAAACCCTGCTGGTCGCGGATGCACACTGGGGTAAGGCGGCCGCATTTCGCGCCGGCGGCTTAGGGGTGCCGGGCGGCACCACCGGGGAGAATCTCGCCCGCCTAGAGGGCGCAGTAGATCGCACCGGGGCAAAACGGATCGTTTTCCTAGGCGACTTTCTGCACGCACGGGCGGGGCGCACCGCCCGCACATTGGAAGCGCTGTTCCGGTGGCGCCGCACCCGCGCTACTATCGAGATGGTACTTGTACGCGGCAACCATGACCGCAACGCCGGCGACCCGCCGCCCGAACTCGGGATTCGGTGTGTGGATGCTCCCTTGACGGAGGGTCCCTTCGCACTGGCACATCACCCAAAGCCGGTAGCCGGCTTCTACACATTGGCGGGGCACATTCACCCCGCCGTCAGACTGGCCGGGCGGGGACGGCAGCGCGAGAAGCTGCCCTGCTTCTGGTTCGGGGAGCGGGTCGGCGTGCTCCCCGCCTTCGGCAGCTTTACCGGGAGCGCCTTGGTGCACCCGGCGGAGGGGGACACCGTTTGCGTCATAGCCGCGAACGAGGTAATCGAGATTACCCGCGGCCGCCATGCGTGAGCAACGCCTATAGAACTCTGTTGAAGAACTCTGCAGTGACTGAATCCGGCGTCGGGTCCCGTTCCGGTACGAGGACAGAGCGGCCGGGAGCGTGCTCCGGGTAAGAACTGGCAGGAGCAAATCCGGCCCCTCCTTGCCGCGAGCCCTGGATTCCGGCCTTCCGCCGGAATTACGGCAAAACGAAAGGCGCGCCGCGCGCGCCGTTCCGTCCGGCAGGACGGGCAGTGTCCTGCCGGGGGTTTCACACCCCCGGCAGAGCCGGCAATCCTGCTGGGTGGTGGCTTCGTTGCACGCCGGGGCAGAGCCGGACGGTCATCTGTCGTTCGGACAGCGAGATTCTTCCGTCGCAAGCTCCCTCAGAATGACAACCGGATTACCGGGTGATTTCCAACGTCCTTCTAGCCGCTCCGCGCCTCCCCGAGCGCGTGGATGATTCCGAACTCCGCCTCCGTCACCGGCTGAACCGAGAGACGGCTCTTGTTGGTCAGCGGCATCTCCTCGAGGCCTTCTGTCTCACGCAACTCCGCCAGCGGGATGACCTCGGGAAAAGCGCGGACGAACTCGATATCGACCATGTACCAGCGGGGGTCCTCGTCGCTGGCTTTCGGGTCGAAATGCGCATCTTCCGGGTCGCGGGCGGTAGGATCCGGATAGCCGGCGCGGACCACTTTTGCAACGCCCGCT
>JBBSMO010000053.1:0-10019 GCA_038233155.1 Longimicrobiales bacterium | reverse complement strand
TGTGCGTCCGCGACCAGAGATGTGGGTTTCAGCGAGCGGTCGGCGCTATCCCGCGGCACAATCAACCGCTTGTCCGGGCCGATTCCGTCGGCATAGCGCGCGATCTCCGCCAAGCCCTGCGGAGTCGCCAGATTCGCGTAAGTGCGGGAGTCTCCCACGAGCGCGAAGTCGGCCGGCTGGCCGCTCGCCGCGAGGAGCTGCACGAGCGGGAGGCGCGTCATTTCCCGCAACTTGCGCAGGTTGGCGACCTCGAACGATTGGATGAAGACTGGCGCACCCTGGCCGCGGTACCCGCGGGCCTCGAGAGCGGCTACGAGCGGTTCTTCGAGCGCGAGACCGAGCTGCGCGAAGTAGCTGGTGTGCTTGGTTTCCGGGTAGATGCCGATCTGACGGCCGCGGCGTGCCGACTCCGCTTCCACCAGGTCGAAGATTTGGTCCAACGTCGGGATGCCGAAGCGGCCGTCGTACGCTGCGTTCCCGGGCCGCAGTTCCGGCAACCGCTCGCGGGCGCGCAGGGTGCGCAACTCGGCGAACGTGAAGTCTTCGGTGAACCAGCCGGTCACCTCAGCCCCGTCGATTGTCTTGGTCGTACGGCGCCCTACGAACTCGGCGCGGCTGGCGACATCGGTGGTGCCGCTGATCTCGTTCTCGTGCCGGGCTACGAGTACGCCGTCGCTCGTGGGCACGAGATCTGGCTCGATGAAGTCGGCGCCGGCTTCGATCGCGACGCAATACGCCTCGAGGGTGTGCTCGGGCCGCTCGCCGCTCGCGCCGCGGTGTGCGATCACGAATGGCATCGCGCCGCCGCCCACTGCGCTAGGCGTAGCACAGCCCGCGGTGAGTGAAAGCGCCAACACAGCCGTCAGTCCTTGAATTGCGCATCGCGTCGGGTGGCGCGGGCGCGAATCGCTGTCTCGGTCTTCATTCGCGTAATTCTCAAGTCACGAATGGAATGCCCGGTGTTCGGAAGGATGGGCGCGGGGCGCAGGCTGGGTCTCGGTCCCCGGCCTCTGTTTTGATCGGCGCGATGCGCGGCGCATCATCTGCAGAATACGCGCCTGCCGGCAATGCTGGCGGCGCGCGGGTGTTTTCCTGCTCGTCGAAGGACAGCACCTCGCCCCCGCCGCCCCGTCACGCTGCGGTAAAGATGTCGCGACGCCGCCCGTTACCCGCGGCGTCGGTAGCCCCGCGGTTGGGGAAACGCAACTGCGCGCGCGGGGTAAAAGTCGCGCGCCGTACACCTTCCGTGTCGTTCGTCTCCCATTCGCATTGCATATGAAAAGAGCAAGTTTGCTGTCCGCCCTGCTCGCCCTTGCTCTCGCTGCCATTCCGGCGGGGGCACAGGACGTGAGCATCCCCCATCGCACCTTCACCCTGCCGAACGGGCTGCGGCTCATCGTGAGCGAAGATCGCTCGACGCCCATCGCGGCGGTGGACGTATGGTACCTGGTCGGCTCCGGCTACGAGAAGCCTGGCCGCACCGGCTTCGCCCACCTCTTCGAACACGTCATGTTCGAGGGCAGCAAGAACGTTGCTGAGGGAGATTTCGACAACTTGCTAGAGGCGGCCGGTGCCCGGAACAACGGGAGCACCAACACCGATCGTACCAACTACTACGAAATTCTTCCCGGCAATGCCCTGGACCTCGCACTCTGGCTGGAAGCCGATCGCATGGGCGGGCTGTTGGACGAGATGAGCCCCGCGAAGCTGGACGGTCAGCGAGACGTGGTCAAGAACGAGCGCCGCCAAAGCTACGACAACCAGCCGTACGGCCTGCTCCGCGAGGTTGCGGCCGAGGCTCTGTACCCGGAAGGACATCCCTACTCGTGGACGACCATCGGCTCGATGGACGATCTGTCCGCCGCCTCGCTCGAGGACGTGCAGGGCTTCTTTCGCACCTTCTACGCGCCGAACAACGCCCTGATCAGTGTGGTGGGTGATGTAGATGCGGATTCGGTGCACCGGTCGGTGCAGCGCTACTTCGGCTGGATCCCGCGCGGCGAGCCCGTAACCAAGCCAGAGGTGCCGATGCCGCAGATCCCGCAAACCCGCTACATCATGCGGGAGGACAAGGTGACGCTGCCTCAGCTCAGCATGATCTGGCGGACCACACCCCGCTTCACGGAAGACGAGGCCGCGCTAGACGTGCTCGCCGATATCCTGACCAGCGGCAAGAGCAGCCGCTTGTACAAGCGGCTCGTATACGATGAGCAGATCGCCCAGAACGCGCAGTCCTTCAACCAAGCCGCGCTGCTGTCGGGTGATTTTTGGATCACCTTGCGGGGCAAGCCGGACACCGATCTGGACGTGCTCGAGGCTGCGGTGCACGAGGAGATTGCGAAGCTCGCCGCCTCTGCGCCCGCCGCGGCAGAGGTCGAGCGGGCGGTCAACAGCATTGTGACCGGCTTCGTAGCTTCTCTCGAGACGGCGATCGGCAAGGCGGACCAACTGAACTCGTACGCCTACTACGCGGGAGATGCCGGGTACGCCGCGGAAGATCTGCGGCGCTACCGCGCCGTCACTCCCGCGGCGGTGCAGCGCGTCGCGCGCGAGTATCTGGCCAGCGAGAACCACATCGTCATCAGCTTCGTTCCCGAGGGGAAGACAGAGCTGGCGGCGCAGGCAACGGAGATGAACCGATGAAGCGCGCACTTCTTGCGGCGGCTGCCGTAACCGTCCTAACGGCGTGCCGCGGCCCGGTTGTGTACACAGTTCCCGTCGATGCCGCTCCCGCTCCGGCACCCGCGACGGCTGCGGACTTCCCGACCACCCCGCCGGCGCTCGGGCCGACCCCCGTGGTGACGCCGCCGGTGCCCGTCGGGCGCACCCTTTCCAACGGCATGCGGGTGCTGTACGTGCGCCAGGCCGAACTGCCGGTGGTCGCGGCCGAGTTTCTGACCGGGGGCGGCAGCGCGGACGATCCCGCCGCAACTGCCGGCCTCGCGGCCTTCACCGCCGCGATGCTCGATGAAGGAGCCGGCGGGATGACCGCTCTCGAGCTTTCAGACGCTCTCGATATGCTCGGAGCCAGGCTCTCCACCGGTGCAGGCGTAGACGGAGCGAGCGCGGATCTGTACGTGCTCCGTTCGAACCTGCCCGCTGCCTTGCGGCTGCTGGCGGATGTGGTGATGCGCCCCGGTTTCCCTGCGGACGAGGTCGCCCGGCTCCGCGAGCAGCGGCTCACCGACCTCGCCAGGGCTAAGGATGTGCCGAGCAGCATCGCGGAGAACGCCTTCCAGACGCTGGTCTTCGGTGCTACTCACCCTTACGGGCGCGTCGCCACCACCACATCCGTGGGGGATATCGACCGGGCGAAGCTGCAGCGCTTTCACAGCACCTTCTACCGCCCCGAGCGGTCCACGCTGATCCTTGCGGGAGATGTCTCTCCGGCAGATCTGCACCCGGTGGTCGAAGAAATCTTCGGGAATTGGTCCGCGCCCGCCGCGGCCCCGCCCATCGCGGCGCTGCCTGCTCCGCGCCCTATCTCCGGCACCACCGTCTACCTGATCGACAAGCCGGGAGCGGCGCAGTCCGAGATCCGCATCGGCCACCCGGGTGTGTCGCGCGATACTCCTGACTACTTTCCGCTCATGGTGCTGAACACCCTGCTCGGCGGGTCCTTCACGAGCAGGCTGAACCAGAACCTGCGCGAAACGCACGGCTACACCTATGGCGCGGGCTCGAGGTTCACCATGAATCGCGGGCCGGGCCCGTTCACCGCGAGTTCGGCGGTCGTGACGGAAAAGACGGACAGTGCGCTGATCGAGTTTTTCAGCGAGCTGAACCGCATCCGCGACGAGGCGGTCCCGCAGGATGAGCTCGAGCGGGCAAAACGGTACGTCGCGCTTGGGCTGCCCCAGAACTTCGAGACTACATCGGGTGTCGCCTCGCAAATTGCGGGGTTGGTGAGATATGGCATCGATCCCGCCATCTTGGGCGGCTACGTAGAGCGGATCATGGCCGTTTCTGCGGAGGATGTGTCGCGTGTCGCGCGCGAGTACGTGCGCCCGGGGCGTGCGGTCGTGGTGGTCGTCGGGGATCGCAGCACCATCGAAGCCGGCTTGCGCGATACCGGAATCGCACCCGTCGAGATTCGCGACCTGGGTGAGTTCGTGCGCTGACCCCTCTCGCCCCGTCACCAGCTTAGTTGTGAGAGGGCAGGCGCCGCGGCGCCTGCCCTCTCGTGCATTGGCAGTTGGCCCCCGGGTTGACGGCCCCGGCGCCGGATTCTATCTTTCGCGGCTGTTCTTCGAACGGCTCGCCGCTTGCGTCGCGTGCCGCAACCGGCGGCAGCCCCCGGCGTTTGCCCGCTATGGCTCGTGCCGCTCCGAAGAATGCCGGAGAGCAGTTGACAACGTACCCGCGCCCGTCTTGATGGCAGATCCGTTCATCGCCGGTCCCATGATGTTGCTCGCCGGCTCGGCCAACCGGCCGCTGGCGGAGGAGATGGCACAGGATCTCGGAATTCCTCTAGCGGATATCACCATCCGCCGGTTTGCCGACGGGGAGATATTCGTCCGGATCAACGAAAATGCGCGCGGGCGAGATGTCTTTATCATCCAGCCGACCACGTCGCCGGCGGACAACATCATGGAGTTGCTGCTCCTGATCGATGCCGCCCGCCGCGCTTCCGCTGCCCGGATTACCGCCGTGGTTCCGTACTTCGGCTACGCCCGCCAGGACCGCAAGGACCAGCCGCGCGTTGCCATCGGTGCGAAGCTGCTGGCCAATATGATCGTGACCGCCGGGGCAGACCGGGTGCTCGGGGTAGATTTCCACCAGCACCAGCTTCAAGGCTTCTTCGACGTCCCGGTAGATCACCTGTACGCGGCGCCGGTGATCACGCGCTACTTCCGCGACAAGGAGCTCACCAACTTGGTGGTTGTAGCACCCGATGTCGGCGCCGCTAAGATGGCCCGCGGCTTCGCCAAGCGGCTCGGCGGCAGCATCGGCATCATCGACAAACGCCGCCCGACGGCGAACGTGGCCGAGGTGCTGAACGTGATCGGCGAGGTAGAGGGGCGGGATTGCCTGCTGGCCGACGACATGATAGACACGGCGGGAACCATGGCCGAGTCTATCCACGCGCTGAAGGAAAGGGGCGCGGGAGATGTGTACTGTTGCGCTACCCACCCCTTGCTCTCGGGCCCGGCGGTCGAGCGGCTTTGCTCCTCGCCAGTGACCGAAGTAGTGGTAACGAACACGCTGCCGGTGCCGGAGCAAAGACGGTTTCCGCAGCTCACCGTGCTGTCCGTGGGGGATTTGCTCGCGAGAGCGATCCGCTACACCCACTCGAACGAGTCGGTGAGTTCTCTTTTTGATTGAGCGCTATACGCTCGAAACACCGGCACCCCGGGTGCCGGCCTGTACCTGAACCGGGAAATTTCGATGGCTGCTACCTTGACCGCACAGACCCGCGATGGCCGCGGAAAAAATGCCGCACGGGCTCTCCGGCGCACCGGCCGCATTCCCGCCGTCGTCTATGGCCACGGCGAAGAAACTCGGGCCCTTTCGGTGGATGCGCACGAACTCGAGAAGCTGCTGACCGCGATCAGTGTCGAGAACACCATTGTGGACCTCACGGTCGGGGACGGCGCGCCGACCCCTGCATTGATCCGCGAAGTGCAGCATCACCCGTTCAAGCCCTTCATCCTCCACGTAGATCTGTACCAGATCCACGCGGGCGAGACGCTCACGCTGCAGATCCCGATCCGCCTTTCCGGCAACCCATTCGGAGTGCGGGAGAAGGGCGGCGTGCTGGACCAGGTCCTGTATGATGTCGAGGTCGAGTGCCTGCCGCGGAACATTCCCGAGGCCATCGAGATCGACGTCACCAACTTGGACATCGGCGATTCGCTGCGGGTGGGCGACATCAACATCGCAGATGTAGAGATCCTGCTGGATGATGATCTGCCGATCTGCTCGGTCACCGCGCCGACCAAGTCCATCGAGGAAGAAGAAGCCGAGGCCGAGATCGAGGCAGCCGAGGGCATCGAGGACTTGCTCGAGCCCGAGTTGGTCGGTGACGAGGATGCGGAAGCCGACGACACGCCGGCTACGGAACAGGACTGAACTCCCCGGCGCACCTAGCACCGTGCGCGGAACGGACGGATGAAGATCATTGCAGGGCTGGGAAACCCCGGAGCCCGCTACGCCTCCACCCGGCACAACGTTGGGTGGTGGCTGCTCGATCACTTAGCGGACACTTGGCAACTGGGCCGCTTCCGGGCGGAGCGGGACGCGGCGGCCGCAACCGGAAGGGTAGGTGAGCAGAGCGTGCGGCTGGTGCGGCCCTCCACCTTCATGAACCTGAGCGGCCGCGCAATCGCACCCCTTGCCCGCATGGCCGGGGTGGACACGAGCCGTGATCTGCTGGTCATTGTAGATGAAGTGGCGCTCGATCCCGGGCGCGCGCGCATCCGCGGCAGCGGCAGCGCGGGCGGCCACAACGGTCTCAAGTCGGTCGAGGCGACGCTCGGCGGCCGCGAATACGCGCGGTTGCGCATTGGTGTGGGCGATGCACCGGAGTACATGGACCGCGCGGACTATGTCCTCTCCCGACCGTCGCGGGAAGAGCGTTCGGCAATTCTCGACCTTTTCCCTAACTTGGCGGAAGGGATCGAACTTTGGATGAGGGACGGCATCGAAGCGGCGATGAACCACTGCAACCGATGACCCGCTCTCGCATTGGCCGCTTTGCACGCAGCGGCATCTTCACACAACCTCGGAGGAATCGTTCGTGATCGACATCACCTGGTTCGCGGGGCCGCTCGGCCTGCTCGGACTGTTCGCTTCGCTCGGGATGTACTTCTACGTCCGCAAACAATCACCCGGAAACGAGGTGATGCGGGACCTGGCGGACCAGATCGAAACGGGAGCGATGGCCTTCCTGAAGCGCGAGTATTCGGTGCTCGCCGTCTTCGTTCTCATCGTCATGGCGCTGCTATGGCTGGCGATCGGTCAGTGGACGGCGCTCGCCTACGTATTCGGCGCGCTTTCCTCGATGACTGCCGGTTTCATTGGGATGAAGGCTGCTACCAAGGCGAATGTGCGGACCTCGGAAGCCGCTCGCGCCAGCGGGCAAGGGCTCGCTCTGCGCATCGCCTTCAACGGCGGCGCGGTCATGGGTCTGGCCGTCGCATCGCTGGGGCTGCTGGGTGTTGGGTTGATCTACTTCTTCGGCATCTACCAGCTCGGCTTCCCGGTGCAGGCGGAAATCATCGAGTTCGCCGAGGTGATCTCGGGCTACGCGATGGGCGCTTCGAGCATCGCGCTCTTCGCGCGTGTGGGTGGCGGCATCTACACCAAGGCGGCTGACGTAGGCGCCGACCTAGTCGGCAAGGTGGAAGCGGGCATTCCGGAAGATGACCCCCGCAATCCCGCTACCATCGCGGATAACGTCGGCGACTGCGTAGGCGATACCGCGGGAATGGGCGCCGACATCTTCGAGTCGTACGTGGGCTCGGTGATCGCCACCATCGCTATCGGGTCGACCAGCGCACTCTACGCGGGGGTGCGGCTCGAGGCGATTGCGCTGCCGATCCTCACCATCATGGTAGGCTTGGTGGCCTCGGTCATCGGCATCATGCTGATGCGGGTGCTCGAGGGCTCGAACCCCGCCGCGGCGCTCCGCAACGTGACCTTCATCGCCGCGGGCCTCTTCCTGCTGGTGATGTGGTTCGTGGTGGCGGCGCTCGGCTTCGAGATCAACGATCCGCTAACCGGCAGGATATATAACGCGGGCGGGCCGTTCTGGGCGATTGTTGCCGGTTCCATCGTCGGCATCCTGATCGGACTCGTGACCGAGTACTACACGGCCGCCAAACCGGTGCGCCGCATCGCGGATGCGTCACAGACGGGGTCCGCGACCAACATCATCGCCGGGCTCGCGGTCGGCATGGAATCTACCGCGATTCCGCTGCTGCTCATCTGCCTTGCCATCTTCGTTTCGTACTCCTTTGCCGGCCTGTACGGCGTCGGCATCGCCGCGGTGGGGATGCTCGCCACCGTCGGCGTAACCATGTCGGTAGATGCGTACGGACCCATCGCAGACAATGCGGGCGGCATCAGCGAGATGAGCCATCTGGGCCCCGAGACGCGCCAGATCACGGACAGCCTGGACAGCATCGGCAACACGACGGCGGCTATCGGCAAGGGCTTCGCCATCGGCTCCGCGGCGCTGACGGCGCTGGCGCTGTTCTCCGCCTACGCCTCCGCGGTCGGGCTGCAGGCGACGGGCATCAACCTGATCGATCCGCTGGTCGTAATCGGGCTGCTGATCGGCGGCACTCTGCCCTTCTACATCGGCGCGCTGACCATGACGGCGGTGGGCCGTGCCGCACAGGGCATGGTAGAAGAGGTGCGCCGCCAGTTCCGCGAAATCCCCGGGCTCATGGAGGGCACGGCCAAGCCGGATTCGGCCCGGTGCGTAGACATCTCGACGCGCGCGGCGCTTCGCGAGATGATCCTGCCGGGCGCGGTAGCGGTCTCCGCGCCCGTGGTCGTCGGCTACTTTCTAGGCGTCGCATCGCTCGGCGGGATGCTCGCGGGGGCGACGGTGACCGGCGTGCTCATGGCGCTCTTCATGTCCAACGCCGGCGGTGCGTGGGACAATGCAAAGAAGTACATCGAGGCCGGCGCGCACGGCGGCAAGGGTTCTGAGCCGCACAAGGCGGCCGTCGTCGGCGACACGGTTGGCGATCCCTTCAAAGACACCTCGGGTCCCTCGATGAACATCCTCATCAAGCTGATGAGTGTGGTTTCCCTGGTGCTCGCGCCGTGGTTCGT
This sequence comes from Longimicrobiales bacterium, assembly GCA_038233155.1. GTDB lineage: Bacteria > Gemmatimonadota > Gemmatimonadetes > Longimicrobiales > Longimicrobiaceae > JBBSMO01. Next base: position 1,232 of record JBBSMO010000053.1, on the reverse strand, counting down.
TCGGGTGCACGACATCCAAAACACGCCGGCCGGCCAGATCGATGCCATGCTGGACACCATCCGGCTCGCGTTGACGGCCGTGTTGGGGTAAAGGCGGCGCTGCAGCACCGAACCATCATGGCAGGGGCGGCCCGGCGGGTCGCCCCTGCGTCGTTTGCCGCGAACCAATCATCATGCTGAAGCTGGGAATTGTAGGGCTGCCGAACGTCGGAAAATCTACCCTGTTCAACGCGCTGACCGCCGCGGGCGCGGATGCAGCGAACTACCCTTTCTGCACCGTAGACCCCAACATCGGCGTGGTCGAGGTGCCTGACCCGCGCGTAGATCTGCTCGCCGAACAGGTGCAGCCGCAGCGCGTGGTGCGCGCCGGCGTACAGTTCGTAGATATTGCGGGGCTGGTGAAGGGAGCATCCGAGGGGGAAGGGCTCGGCAACCAGTTCCTCGCCAACATTCGCGAAACGGATGCCATCGTACACGTCGTGCGCTGCTTCGATGACTCTGACGTAGTGCATGTCATGGGCGGGGTAGACCCCGTCCGCGACCGCGACATCATCAACCTCGAACTCGCCCTGTCGGACCTTGCAGTCGTCGAGCGGCGCCTCGAGCGTGTGCAGAAAACCGCGCGCAGCGGCGACCGCGATGCGCAGGCCGAACTTGCGCTGGTGCAACGGCTGCAGGCGGTGCTCGGCGAGGGAAAGCCGGCGCGGGTGCTCGACGCAGGTCAAGAGCAGCAGCGGGTGCTGCGCGGCTACAACCTGCTTACCGACAAGCCGGTGCTCTACCTCGCGAATGTCTCCGAAGACGATTTGCTCGCACCGGAAGACACCCTGTACGTTGCCGCCTTACGCGAAGCCGTTGGGCAGAGCGGGGAAGAGGCAGAGATTGTGGTGGTATCCAGCAAAATCGAAGCGGAATTGGCCGAGTTGCCGGCCGGAGAACGGGCGGAGTTTCTCGCCTCGCTAGGATTAGCCGAGCCTGGCCTCAACCGCCTGATCCGCAGCGGCTACCGCCTGATGGGGCTGCACACCTACTTCACCGCTGGCGAGAAGGAGGTGCGGGCGTGGACGATTCCCGTGGGAGCGAAGGCGCCCGCGGCGGCGGGCGTCATCCACTCGGACTTCGAGCGCGGCTTCATCCGCGCGGAAACGGTCGCTTGGAAGGACTTCGAGCGCACCGGCTCGGTGAAGAACGCGCGGGACGAGGGGGTGCTGCGGTCGGAGGGCAAAGACTAC
>JBBSMO010000052.1:0-10057 GCA_038233155.1 Longimicrobiales bacterium | reverse complement strand
CCGAGAACTTCAAGCTGCTCGAAGAATTGGCCGATGCGCTGGGCGGGGCCGCAGTCGGCGCTTCTCGCGCCGTCGTGGACGCTGGCTGGCGCCCGCACGGCGAGCAGGTCGGGCAGACGGGCAAGACGGTCGCGCCCACACTCTACTTCGCCATCGGGATCTCCGGCGCCATCCAGCACCTGGCAGGAATGCGCACTTCGAAGTATATCGTCGCGATCAACAAAGACCCGGAAGCGCCCATCTTCAAGGTTGCGGATTACGGGATCGTCGGGGACCTGTTCGAAATCGTACCGCGGTTGACGGAAGAGATCCGCAAGATGGGTTGAGCGGCACGCGCCGGTTTTTTCGACTCTTCCGTTCGTTTGCCTATTCTGTTGTTCGGAGAAAGACGTTCGGCTTCGCTCAGGCCAGGCCTGTGACAGGGAAAACCTTGCTGCCAATTCTGTCATTCTGAAGGAGCTTGCGACTGAAGAATTTCCTTCGGCTGCGCTCAGGGCATGCAGAGGGCTTTTCGCTCTGCCCGTGGCGTAGCAGGGCGCGCTCAAGATGAGAGGGCGCGCTCAGGAAGACAAAGCACTATGCTTGTTCCGGCGCCCGGAACCCGAGCGAGCCGGTCCATCACCATCACCCCTACCTGCACTCCAGACATCGAAATAGGTCCGCTTTCCCTGCTGCCGCCGCTGCTGGCAATCGTCCTCGCCATTTGGACGAGGCAGGTCTACCTGTCGCTGGCGGCGGGGATTTGGATCGGCTGGACCATCGCCAGCGGTTGGAACCCGTTGGCCGGCGCGCAGGCTGCCGTGGAAGGCGCGGTCGCGGTGCTCGGCGATGCGGGCAATGCCCAGGTGATCCTCTTCACCCTCGTCATCGGCGCGGTCATCGCTACGATCGAATCCTCGGGCGGTGTGGCCGGCTTTCTCGAGTGGGTAGACGAGCGGCGCTTCGTCAGCTCGGCACGCGGCGCGCGAATACTAGCGTGGACCATTGGCGTCGTCATCTTCATCGAAAGCAACATCACCGTGCTGGTGGCCGGGGCGATATCGCGGCCCCTGTTCGACCGGTACCGCGTGTCGCGCGAGAAGCTTGCGTACCTGATCGACTCGACGTCCGCTCCCATCTGCATTCTTATCCCTCTGAATGCTTGGGGCGCGTACATCCTCGGCATCCTCGGTACTCTAGGGGTCGAGAAGCCGCTGGGAGTCTTCATCGAGTCCATCGCCTTCAACTTCTACGCGATCTTTGCTGTCATCCTCTCGGGCGCAGCCGCCTTCTGGGGGTTCGACTGGTGGGGGATGAGAGCTGCGGCCGACCGGGTTGCGGGCGGCGTGTTGCTGCGGCCAGGATCGAGCCCTAGCATGGACCCGACGGTCATGGCTGCGGAGCCGGGTACCGAGGTCCGGCCGCGCGCGCGAAACATGATCCTGCCCATCATCGCGCTGATCGCCATCATGCCGCTCGGCCTCTGGGTGACGGGAGAGGGTGATTTTGCCGCGGGCTCCGGGTCCACATCGGTGCTGTGGGCCGTCCTAGGCGCACTCGGCGTCGCCTGGCTGCTGCTCCTGAGCCAACGCGCGATGAGCCTCGAAAAGCTGACGCAGGTCGGGTTGCGCGGGGCAGGGGGGCTGGTTGGCCTCGCGCTGATCCTCTTGCTCGCACTGGCGCTCGGCAACGTCACGCGCGAGCTCGGCACCGGCGCCTACGTTGCCGAGGTCACGCGGGGGGTGTTTCCGCCCTTTGTACTGCTTCCGCTGATCTTTTTGATCTCCGCCGGCATCGCCTTCTCTACCGGAACGAGTTGGGGCACCTTTGCCATCATGCTCCCCATCGCGGTGCCGGCGGCGGCGGCACTCGGAATGCCTCTCGCGCCCTTCCTCGCCGCATCCCTCAGCGGCGGGGTGTTCGGAGACCATGCGTCGCCCATCAGCGATACGACCATCATATCGTCCATGGCAGCCGCGGTCGATCACATTGATCACGTCCGCACCCAATTGCCGTATACCTTGGCGGCGGGTACCGCGGCGCTCCTCGCGTTCGCCGCGGCTGGCGCGGTGATCGGCTGAGCTTGCGCCGCGTACCGGCCTGGGTCGCGCCCGCCGCCTTCGCACTGGCGCTGGCATCTATCTCCCTGAATCTCTATCTTCTGCAGCGGCTCCGTCACCCGGCGGCGCTGATCGAGAGCGTGGCACCCGGCCTTCTGCATGCGGACGGCACCCTCCGGCTCACCGTTGCCATACCCGCCGGCACCCCGTTGCGCTTCGATGTGCCTGTAGATGAAAGGGTCAGCATCCGGGTAGATACCACAATTCCGGTGTCGACACGCGCGCAACTGCCGATCCGTTCTCCGCTGGGCAACTACCGGGTGAGCGTTCCCGTTCGGGCGGACGTGCCGTTGCGGGGGGTGCTGCCCTTCCGCATCCGCCACACCTTTCGCCTTCGTACCCGCACCAGTGAGGAGATTTCGTTGCCAGTGGTGATCAAATTGGGAGATGCGGTAGTGGACAGTTTGCTGGCGCCTTTGCCTCGCCAGCAACCATGATGGGGCGCCGGAAGATGCTCGTCCTGCTGGGGCCCGTGCTGCTTGGCTCATGCGGAGACACCGCGCCCAATTCAGCCGCGCGAAGCGGCGCTGGCGAGGCGCCGGCCGCCGCGGCAGTGAACACCGGCAGTGTCGAAGCCGCCGGGTGGCAGGCGAACCCGGCTGGCGGGGTCCAAGGTCCGCGGACGATGCAGTCAACCGGGACGACTCCGCGGGGAGGGCAACGAATCAACTCGGGGTCGACGTTGGAGCGGACTCCGCCCGCTTCTCTGTGAACGGGCAAACCGTGGCGGCGCTTCCAGCGCCTGGAGATGATCTGCGACACCTGTAGTTAGCAAGACTGTTGCACGGCCCCGGCAAGATTGTCAACCGCCACTCGGGGACACTCTGGCAATCAGTGCTCTCTGACGGGACGCATCCTTGCGGTTGCGGCCAGGGAGGGGCGCGGGTTCGAGATCCGCATCCCGGTGGGTGAAAGGCCGCGGAGGCGTTCGATAAAAGCGGGTGTGAGCCGGGATAGCAGAGCTAGGCGCCTGTTCCGGGTAGAAGACGGGCCAGCCGCCGAAGTTGAACCTCAACAAGTTCCGTTATGGCTCGTCCCCGGAAACAGGGAAAGGACATTCGTTTTCCAGGCAGCCCCCCTGCTTCCGCGTCCAGCCGCGAGGAGGGGGTCGACGCCGCGCGGGGTGCAGCCGAACGGCTGCTTTCCGTAACAACCAGATTAGCGGAGGCGCTTGCGCAACCGGCGCAACTGACCCGCTTGTACCAGACGATCGTAAGCGAGTTCGGCGTACTACTCGGGGCCAGCGCGGTCGCGCTTTGCGAACCCGCCGCCGACGATGACACGCTGCGCGTCTGCTTCGGCACGGCGCAATTGGCAGCTCTCGAGGGAGCGCTGCTCCCGGTGCACGGCAGCTTCACCGGCTTGTCGGTCGAGACAGGGAGCCCGCAGCGGGCGGAAGACCTGGCCGCCGAAGACGTGGTTTATGACGCGGAACTCCGCGCCGCCGGCACCGGCCCCGCGCTCGCAATCGCTCTGGAAAGCGAGGCGCGCGCGGTCGGAGCGCTTCTCGCACAGCGAGATGCGTCGCAGGAACCGTTTAGCGAACATGACGAGGAGGCGGCCAACGAGTTCGCCAAGCTCGCCGCCGCGATGCTCGAGAACGCACGCCGCTTCGACGAGTCCCGCGCCAGCGAAAGCCAGCTCGCCGCCTGGCGCCGCTGCGCCGAGCTTGAGAGATGGCAAAAGCGATACGAGGAGCTTGCTGCCTCGGATCGCAAAGTGGTTTTTGAATGGGAGCCCGAGGCCGATGCCTTCCTCTGGGGCGGCAGCCTCACCGCCGTCTTCGGCTACTCTCGGGGGGAGTTCGGCGCCTCGCTCGATCTGTGGGCCGTTCACCTTCATGCGGAGGATCGAGAGACTGTCGCCCGCACCTTCCGTCAGTCGGCCGATGAAGACGAACCCTTTCGGATCGAGTGCCGGCTGCGCCACGCCTCGGGCGGGTACCGGCGCGTAGTCGTTCGGGCAGGAGCACCGGTAGCTGAGGGCGGGCGGCTGGCGGTGGTCGGCGCCATCGATGACCTGGCAGCGCGCGAGCGCCAGGCGCGAAGCGAGGTGACGGTGCAGCTCGTCCGCGCGTTGCGCCACGAAATCAACAACCCGCTCGCCGTGGTCATGGGGCAAGCCCAACTGTTACAGACCGAACCCGTCGTCAAGGGCGATCCGCTGCTCCGTCAGTCCGTTTCGGCGATCTTCGAGGAAAGCGCCCGGATGGAGGCGCTGATCCGCCGCCTCGCTGCCTGGGAGACCGCCCCCCCGGAGGGGCCCATCATCGGCGCCGACGGCGAATTGCTCCTGCCCTGGGAAGAGGAGAAGGAGGAGTAGGGGCGAGGCGCTGCCTCGCGGGTGCCGCCCCGGGCGGCACCCGCGAGGGACGGCCCTCCGGGCGCCGGATCGCCCCTTCCCCTTTCCGCGCTACCCCTCTGCTTGCTTGACCCGCCATTGCGGCGCGCGTAAACTATCTGGCTCTTCCCGAGGGTAGAATACGGGGCCACCGGGCCCCGTTCCTTTACGCACGCAGATGATGCCCGAGCAGCTCCCGCCCCAGTACGACCCGAAGCAGACCGAAGGCCGAATCTATCGCTGGTGGGCGGACCAGGAGCTGTTCGCCGCCCGACCAGAGTCGGGCAAAAAGCCTTATACCATTCTGATGCCCCCGCCCAACGTGACGGGGGAGCTGCATGTAGGTCACGCGCTCTTTGTTACTCTGCAGGACATCCTCACCCGCTGGAAGCGGATGCAGGGCTTCGACGCACTCTGGGTACCCGGCACCGACCACGCCGGCATCGCAACGCAGATGATTGTCGAACGCCAGTTGCGCGAAGAGCAGGGGTTGTCGCGGCACGATCTCGGGCGCGTCGCCTTTCTCGATCTGATCTGGGCCTCCAAGGAGCGTTACGCGAACCGGATCAACGAGCAGATCCGCACCCTTGGCGCCTCGCCCGATTGGAGCCGCGAGTTCTTCACCTTGGACGAGGACCGCTCGCGTGCCGTCACCGAGGTGTTCGTCCGCCTCTATGAAGAAGGGTTGATCTACCGTTCAACCCGGCTGATCAACTGGTGCCCGCAGGACCGCACCGCACTCTCCGACCTCGAGGTCGAGCACGAGGAGGGCAGCCGCGGCGAACTCTGGAGCTTCGCCTACCCCTTGGCGGGCGGCGAAGGCGAAATCGTAGTCGCGACCACTCGCCCGGAAACCATGCTCGGCGACACCGCCATCGCCGTGCACCCGGACGACGAGCGCTACCGAGCCTTGGTGGGGCGAACTGTTCGCCACCCGATCTTGGATCGCGACATCCCCGTCATCGCCGACGCCGAACTCGTAGATCCCGACTTCGGCACCGGCGCGGTGAAGGTCACGCCGGCGCACGACTTCAACGATTTCGCCGTAGGCGAGCGGCACGGACTCGAGAGCATCAACATCCTCAACCCGGATGGTACGCTGAATGATGCGGGCGGCCCGTTCTCCGGAATGGACCGCTTCGAGGCGCGCAAAGCTGTCAAAGCGAAGCTAGAGGAACTCGGTCTCTTCCGCGGCGCGCGCGAGCACGAACTGCCGCTGGGCCGCTGCCAGCGCTGCGGCGCGGTCGTGGAGCCGTACCTGTCGCTCCAGTGGTTCGTAAAGATCGCTCCGCTCGCGGCGCCGGCCATCGCTGCAGTTGAAAAGGGCGAAACCGTTTTCGTGCCCGAGAGCTGGACCAAGACCTACATGGCGTGGATGACCAACATCCACGACTGGACCATTTCGCGGCAGTTATGGTGGGGGCACCGGATTCCCGCCTGGTATGCCGAAGATGGCAGCGTCTTCGTCGCCCGCGACTCCCAAGAGGCGCTCGCGAAGGCGCGGAATCATTTCGGCCGCGACGTGCAGCTCGAGCAGGACCCGGACGTTCTGGACACCTGGTTTTCATCCGGGCTGCTCCCGTTTACCGCGCTCGGGTGGCCCGAGCAGACGCGCGAGCTCGAGCGGTACTACCCCGGCACCGTCATGGAGACGGGCTACGACATCATCTTCTTCTGGGTTGCCAGGATGATGATGATGGGGCTGCACTTCATGGGCGAGGTGCCCTTCCGCACCGTGTACCTGCACGCGATGGTGCGCGACGAAAAGGGCCAGAAGATGTCCAAGACCAAGGGGAACGTGATCGATCCCCTGGTGGTCAGCGAAGAATACGGCGCCGACGCTCTTCGGTTCACCTTGGCAGCGTCCAGCGCACAGGGGCGCAACATCAATCTCTCGCTGGACCGCGTCGCGGGGTATCAGGCGTTTGCCAACAAGCTCTGGAACGTCGCACGGTTCGCCCTGATGCACCTCGAGCAGGAACAAACCAGGGCGCTTCCCGAACTTGGGCGGCTCGAGCTGGCTGACCGCTGGATCGTGACGCGCCTCGCCGCCGTTACCGTCGAGGTTACCGAAGCGCTCGACCGCTTTCGGCTCCAGGACGCGGCGAACGCGATCTACGCCTTTCTATGGGGCGAGTTAGCTGACTGGTACCTCGAGCTGGTCAAGCCGCGGCTCTACGGAGATGCGGGGGAGAGCAGCCAGCAAGCGGCGCGGGCGACTCTGGCGGTGGTGCTGGACGGCGCGCTGCGTCTGCTGCACCCCTTCATGCCCTTCATCACCGAGGAAGTATGGCAGCGGCTGCCGCGCTCGGCGGGTGATCCGCCGGCATTGATGGTCGCAAATTGGCCACAGTCGGCATGGTACCCGCGCGACGCCGACGCCGTCAGCGAGGTCGCGGAGATGCAGGCGGTGATCGCCGCCGTTCGCACGTTGCGCGCCGAGTACGGCGTGCAGCCGGCCCGGCTGGTCGAGTTGCGCGTGGCGGGTGAGCCGGCTTCGCTGCGCCGGACGCTGTCGGCTTCGGGAGATGCGCTCCGCACTCTCGCCCGCGTTGAGAGCGTCGCCTTCAGCGGGGCGAACGGCGATGTGGGCGCCAGCGCGGTCCTCGCTTCGGGCGCGGTTCTCTTCCTTCCGTTGGCGTCCGCGATCGACTTGGATCGGGAGCGCGAGCGACTCGCCGCCGAGCTCGACCGCTTGTCGCAGCAGGCGGCGGGTGCGGAGCGCAAGCTGGGCAACGACCATTTCGTCCAACGTGCGCCGGAAGATGTGGTCGCGCGGGAACGCGACAAGCTGCATAGCTTTCGCGAGCAGGCCGCCAAGGTGGCGGAAAAGCTGCAAGTCCTCGGAGCAGACGGGTGAGAGCTCTACGGATACCGGCCGCTTGCTTAGCTCTGGTCGTTCACGCCGCGTGCGCGAATGTGGAGGCACCGCCCGGCGGGCCTGAAGACCGGCTGCCCCCGGAGCTGATCGCGGTCCGCCCCGATTCTCTCTCGGTAGATGCGACCTTCGACGGGCGCGCCGTCTTTGTGTTCAGCGAGCGGCTGTCGGAGCAGGGTGTGGACGACGCCGTGACCGTCTCGCCGCTCACGAGCCGCACGCGGGTCAGCCGCAGCGGGGACGAGATCCGCGTCGAGCTCGAGCGGGGCTGGGAGGCGGGCCAGATCTACCACATCACAATCCGGCCGGCGCTTCAGGATCTGTTCAACAACAAGCTGGCGGCGCCGGTGCGGCTGGTGTTCTCGACCGGGCCGGAGATCCCGGAAACGTTGGTGCGCGGTACGCTGGTAGATGCGGCCACCCGCAAGGCGGAAGCAGGCCAGCGGGTCGAGGCGATCCGCGCGGCGGATTCGCTCGTCTATGCCACCGTTACCGACAGCACCGGCGGCTTCGAGTTCTCCAGGATTCCGCAGGGCAGCTACCTGATCCGCGGCTACGGCGATCTCAACCAGAACCGTGTGCTGGATGCCTACGAGGCACGTGACACGCTCGCGCTGGAAGTTGGCGGAGCGGACAGCACGCTGCGGCGGCTGAGCCTGGTACTCCCCGACTCGACACCGCCTGCCATCGCGGAGGTGACGCTGGTCGAGAGGAAGATTCACGTCAAGTTCGATGATTTTCTGAACCCCGCGCAATTACTTTCGCCTTCCTTTATCCGGCTAACCGGCCCGGCGGGGCCCGTGGGTGTCGCATTGGCGCAGGTACTGCAGCCCGCCGCAGACACCACGGCAGCCGACAGCGCCGCCGCGGGCGTACCGCCTGGAATGGTGCCGTCTCAAACGCTGGTTCTCGAACCGGCCGGGCCGCTCCTGCCAGATACCGAATACCGGATCGAATTCGATGCCGTAACGAACATTGCCGGTGCGGCCGGTCCCGCGGAGGGGACGGTTACCACACCCGCGGCTCCTGCGCCAGCCGTGCAGGATTCTGCCGCGCCGCCGCCAACCCCAATGCCGCCGCCCGATAGTGTGCCGCCGCGGCGGCACACTCCCGCTTCTCTTCCTGGAGCTTGTTGATGTCAGAATCTTCTGCAGTTTCTACCCTGTTGCAGGGCAAGACCGGCCTGATTGTCGGCGTCGCCAACCGCAAGTCGATCGCCTGGGGCATCGCCCGAGCGCTGCACGGCGCCGGAATGAAGCTCGCCTTCACCTACCAAGGCGACATCATGCGAGACCGGGTCATCAAAACGGTGGGCGAGATCGGCGAGGTGCCGATCTACGATCTGGACGTGCAGAGCGACGAGCAGATCGACAATGTTTTCGCGCAGGTGAAAAGCGAGTGGGGGTCGCTGGATTTTCTGCTCCACTCGGTTGCTTTCGCACCCAAGGAGGCGATGAGCAACCCCTTTCTCGAGACCACCCGCGAAGCCTTTCTCGCCGCGCATGACATCAGCGCCTACTCGCTCGTTGCCTTGGCGCGCGGCGCGGCGGGTCTGATGACCAATGGCGGCAGCATTGTAACGATGAGCTACTACGGCGCCGAGAAGGTGGTCCCCAACTACAACGTGATGGGCGTCGCGAAGGCCAGCCTCGAGGCGAGCGTGCGCTACCTTTCGATCAACCTGGGCGAGCGCAACATCCGCATCAATGCCATTTCCGCGGGGGCAGTGAACACCCTCGCTGCTCGGGGAGTAGGAAACTTCCTCGACCTGATGAAGATCACCGCCGAGCGCGCGCCGCTGCGCCGCCCCATCGAAGTCGACGAAATTGGCAACGCCGCGCTCTTCCTGGCTTCCGACCTCGCTACGGGCATCACCGGGGAAGTGATGTACGTAGACGCCGGCTTCAACGTGACCGCCGGCTGAGCCCGGGATGAGCCGTGCGGCCGTCTTCCTCGACCGCGACGGCACCGTGATCGCCGACCGCCACTATCTTGGCGACCCGGCGGGGGTCGAGCTGTTGCCGGGTGCGGGCGAGGCGGTAGCGCGTATCAATCAAGCGGGGCTCCTCGTGGTGCTGGTCACCAACCAGTCCGGCATCGGCAGAGGCTTCTTCTCGGAAGCGGACTTCCAGGCGGTTCAGGACCGGCTGGCAGACGCGCTCGCTGCGCACGGCGCACACCTGGACGGCATCTACCACTGTCCTCATTCGCCCGCTCAGCCCGTGCCATGCGACTGCCGCAAGCCAGCCACCGGGCTGTTCGAGCGGGCCGCGCGAGACTTGCACATCAATCTGGCCGGCTCCTGGTTCATTGGCGACCGGCTGCGGGACGTGACCCCCGCCACGCGATGGGGGGGCACCGGAGTTCTGCTCGGCTCGAGCGATCCCCCCGGAGACGCTGTGCCCGGCGGTGTGCTCCGCTTCCCTTCGCTGGCCAAAGCGGTCCGGCACATTCTGCGACCGCCGCCGGGGAATTGACCGGGGCCTGCCTTTTGCCTAAGTTTCTCGTCGTAGTCCGGGCTTTTTGGTGATGCGTTCCCGACCTGCCCGCAGACGATTGTACTGAACGCCTCATCTTCGGGGGTGACGATGCAGACGGAAACGACACCAGTGGTGTTGACGCCAACGGCTTTGGCCGAGGTGCGCAAATACATGGAGGAGCAGGATACCAGCGATCAAGCCGGTCTTCGCATCGGTGTGCTGCCGGGCGGCTGTTCCGGCTTCCAATACGGGCTGAACAT
>JBBSMO010000051.1:0-10171 GCA_038233155.1 Longimicrobiales bacterium | reverse complement strand
CCGCCAGGACGGGTCCGAAGATCTCTTCCCGGGCGATGCGCATCTCCGGCGTCACCGAGCGGAAGATGGTCGGCTCGAGGAAGAAGCCGTTGCCGTTGCGGACGCTGGCGCGTTCGCCGCCATAGAACAGATCGGCGCCTTCCGCTTTGCCGATCTCGATGTACTCGGTGACGCGGTCGAGCTGCTCACGCGAAACCAGCGGCCCGAGGCGGGTTTTGGGGTCGAGCGGGTCACCGGGCGGCATGCGTTCGGCGCGTTCGCGCAGCTTGTCCAGAAACTCGTCCTGGATCTCTTCGGCGAGCAGCAGGCGAGAACCGGCTGTGCAGGCCTGACCCGAGTTGTAGAAGATGGCCATGCCCGCGGCGCGGACGGCGGCGTCGATGTCCGCGTCGGCAAGGACGATGTTGGGGCTCTTGCCGCCTAGCTCGAGCGAGACACGCTTTAGTGTGCTAGCCGCTTCGCGCTGGATGATCTTGCCCACCGCCGTCGACCCGGTGAAGGCGATCTTGTCCACACCCGGGTGTGCTACCAGCGCTGCGCCCGCCGTTTCGCCGAAGCCAGGCAGCACATTGAGCACGCCGGCGGGCAGCCCCGCCTCGCCTGCTACCCGCGCCAGTTCGAGGGCGGTGAGCGGGGTTTGTTCGGCGGGCTTGAGTACCACTGTGTTCCCGCACGCGAGCGCCGGCGCGACTTTCCAGCAGGCCATCTGCAGCGGGTAGTTCCACGGAATGATCTGCCCGCAAACTCCCACCGGCTCGCGCCGCGTGTAGTTAAGGTACGGGCCGGGCACGGGGATCACATCTCCCGCAATTTTGTCGGCCCAGCCGCCGTAGTAGCGGAAGCAGGCGATCGACTCCTTGATGTCGATCATACGCGCCTCGCGTACCGGTTTGCCATTGTCCAGTGTTTCGAGCCGCGCGAGCTCGTCGGCCCGGGCTTCCAACCCGTCCGCGATGGCGAAGAGCAGGCGTCCTCGCTTGCGCGCGTCCGTCGTCGCCCAGCCACCTTCGCCGAGAGCGCGGCGGGCCGCCGCGACCGCGCGATCCACATCCGCCGCGCCCGCCTCGGCGACGGTCGTCAAAGTCTCACCCGTAGCCGGATTCACGCTCTCGAAGTGAGCGCCGTCCGCCGCGTCCTGCCATTCCCCGCCGATGTAGAGCCGCCCGGGCTGCACCGCATCTGCCACGATCTCTGTCATTTCCGCTCCGTGAAGCGGGGCGGCGAACCCGCCGCCCCGCGAAGATTCATTTTCCGGCGAACTGGGCTTTGCGCTTCTCGACGTACGCGTTCAAGCCTTCTTTGGCGTCCTCCGAGTTGAAGAGCATGGCCTGCAACTCGCGTTCGAGGGCGAGCCCCTGCTCGAGCGGCAACTGGCCGCCCGTCTGGCAGGCACGTTTGATGTTGCCCACTGCCAGGCTCGCGCGCTCGGGGCGGGTAAACTTGCGTGCATACTCCATCACCTGCTCGATGAAGTCCTCGGCGCTGTCGGTTTCGATGACCCGGTTCACGAGCCCGATCTGCTCCGCCTCGTCGAAGCCGGTGTTGATGCCTTCGATCATCATCTGAATCGCTCGCGAGTGGCCCACAAGCCGGGTGAGGCGCTGCGTGCCGCCGGTACCGGGGAGCACGCCGAGAGATACTTCGGGCAACCCGACTTTGCCGGCGTTTCTGCGCGCGATTCGCAGGTCGGCCGCCATAGCGATCTCGAGACCGCCGCCGACGGTGTGGCCGTTCAGCGCGGCGATCACCAGCTTCGGGGTGTGTTCCAGGCGCAGCAACGTTTCGTTGGCGTGCAGGCAAAAGTAGTACTTCCAGGTGGGGTCCGCCTCCGCCAGCATGTTGATGTTCGCGCCCGCGCAGAAGAAGCGGTCCCCTTTGCCGGTGATCACCAATACATCTACGCTTTCATCGAAGCGCGCCTTGAGGACGGCCTCGTCCAGATCCTTCATCATCTCGTGCGTGTAGGTGTTCGCGGGCGGGTCGTCCAGAGTGAGCAGGGCGATGCCGTCGCGAACTTCGTACTCGACCAGTTTCTTGTCAGCCATGTGATCGTATCATCGTGGTTGGTGACGGGGCGCGGCGGTAGCCGCTCAGGAGTGGGTGCCCCAAATCGAGGGGCGGGCGTCGCCCGGTGCACCCTCGGTAGCGCTCTGTGGAACCGCCTCGGCCCCTTGTAGGAACCCGCGCAGAAAAAGGCGGCTCATATCCTCCGCCAGCCGCTCGACCGGCGCGTCGCGGCCGGGGCGGTACCAGTTGTACAGCCAGTTCATCATGCCGAACAGAGAAAACACGGCCACACGCGGGTCGACCTGCGAGTGCGGGTTCAAGTCCGCGAGAATTCCTGCCGCAACTTCAGTAAGTTGGCGCTTCTTGGCATTCACCCGCGCGCGGAACTCGCCGCTGAGCGAGTCCGCTTCGTGCGACAGCACCTTCATTTCCGCCATGTTGTTGACGAAAAACCGCAGGTGGTTCTCGATCAACAGGCGCAACCGGCGTGGTGGCTCCTCTGCATCTTCCAACATTCTGCCGAGGTTGTCGAGCAATGTGCGGAAGCAGAAATCCTGGATGAGGAACAGAAGCTCCTCTTTGCTGTCAAAGTAATAGTACAGGCCCGAAAGGCTGACCCCGGTGGCGCGCGCAATGTCGCGGATGCTTGCCTGGTGATAGCCCTTCTCCGCGAAGATCTGCGCGGCGGTACGGAGGATGCTCTCCAGCTTGGCATCATACGCGCTACGGTCCTGGCTCATGTACACACATCAAGAGGGCAAAGTCGCCGCTGAAGCAGCCCTGCAAGGTACACGCTCGGGGAAAAGGGTGTCAACCCGCCGCGGCGGCGATTGACCCGGCGCAACGCCGCCTATAGCTTTGGTGTCACGTGTTTCCCACAACAACCGGATCGTTCTTGCATCAACACTGCCCCGGCCGCACGACCCCGTACCGAGTGCGTACGCTCGCGTTCGTGGCGCTTGTCGCCGTGGCGGCTGCCGGTTGCATCGACAGAACGTCGCTGCCGACCGCGTACGTTCGCCCGGCAGCGGGCGAGATGTGGGTCGCAGTCACGCCGCCGGCTGGGCTGCCCGACATCGCGATGTGGGCATCTCTCGCCAACCGGTCGGATGCGGTCGGCCGCGCCTCAGCGGCACGTGTCGAAACGCTGCGCAAGGAAGCAACCGCCGCCTGGAAAACCGGCCGCGTAGAACGGAGCAAAGAGCTGCAAGAAGAGGCGCTGGACAGCATTGTAGCCCATCTTGCGGAAATGCCTTCGGCGGTGACCCTTCGAGATGCGGCTGCATCGCTTTCGGTCTGGCTCGAGCGTACCCATGCCGAGGTCGATCTCGGCGCCTTTCCTCATCTTGCCCGCGCAGTGGCGGAAGTCGAGCACGAACGCGATCGTACCCGGACGGCGCTCGCCGGGGGTGACACGGTCGCCGCGATGCGCGCCTTGATGCACGGGGCGGCCCGCATCCGCTCCGAAGCCCCCGCCGCGGTAGCGTTACGTGTTCTGGAACGAACGGAGCGCCGCCTTACAGCCGAAGCCGCGGAAGACACGGCGCTCGTGCGCCCGCTCCACCTAGTGCGGAGCGCCCGCGCCGCCTTGCTCGAAGGGCGCTCGGACCGAGCGCTGCGCAGAGCATTGTATGCGGCCCAATTACTGGACGCGCGCGAACGGGCGGTACCCGCGGACCGGGAAGACGCGCCTGCGCGGGTTGAGGAAATCCCGGAGGGGCGGTAACTTCCATCCCGAGCCGGGCTGGCGGAACTGGTAGACGCATACGACTCAAAATCGTACGCCGCAAGGCATGGGGGTTCGAGTCCCCCGCCCGGTATTACAAAGCCTCCCGGCATTTTACCGGGAGGCTTTTCGCATGCTTGAACTGCGCGCGGGCACGGAGCTTGAGTCACACCCCGGCTCCAATATCGCCATTGCAATCAACGGAGGATGTGAAAGATGCTGAACCAGACACAGCGGGGCCGCGCGGAAGCCAGATTGCTCGAAGAGCGCAGCCGCACCCTCGAAGCACTCGCACACTTCGACAGCGAACTCAAGGATCTGCGCGAGCGGGCTGGCGAGCTCAGTCTCTACCGCCAGCACATGGCGGATATCGGCACGGCGAGCATGGAGCAGGAAAAGAGCTTTCTCCTCGCCAGCGAGGAAGGACAGCAGCTCTATGCCATCGATGAAGCGCTTCAGCGCCTGTACAAGGAGCCGGAAGACTTCGGG
This sequence comes from Longimicrobiales bacterium, assembly GCA_038233155.1. Classification (GTDB taxonomy): domain Bacteria; phylum Gemmatimonadota; class Gemmatimonadetes; order Longimicrobiales; family Longimicrobiaceae; genus JBBSMO01. Next base: position 5,949 of record JBBSMO010000051.1, on the reverse strand, counting down.
GTGTGCGAGCGCTGCGGCGGTGACATTTCTCCCGAGCGGCTCGAGCTCGTACCGCATACGCGCCACTGCGCCGCATGCCAAAAGGCCATCGAGGCCGAAGCGGCGTAGCGCGCTGAATAACAGGCGGGAGTGGGTTTTCCCGGGACTTGTCATTCCGAGCGCAGCCGGGGGTCGCCTTCCCGGGACTTGTCATTCCGAGCGCAGCCGGGGGTCGCCTTACGGAGATTTGTCATTCTGAGCGTAGCGAAGAATCTCCCTGCGGGACCGACGGGGATTCTTCAGTCGCAAGCTCCTTCAGAAAGACAGCGAGTCGACGGCCTGCCCTGAGCGAAGCCGAAGGGCTCCCTCAGGATGACAGGGGGTGCAGGATGACAAGCGAGAGTGCGGCTGTGTGTCGCAGGCGGCGAATCAGCCCAGGTCGGCGAGCAACTCCTGGAGCGCTTCGCGTGCCCGCATCACCCGCATTTTAAGCGCGCTGACACTGGCGCCAGCGCGCTCTGCCATCTCGTCGTAGCTGAGCTCCTCGACGTGCTTAAGGAGAAATGCTTCGCGCTGGGCTTCGGGGAGTTCGAGCAGAGCACCCTCGATGCGTGTTCCGATCTCGACCCTGGCGAGACGGGCCGAGGTATCGGAATCGGCTTCGTGCTGGAACGAGTCCAGAGGCACGGTCTGCTGCCGCTTGTCCTTTAGAAAGTCCCGGCACCGGTTGCCAAGGATGCGGAAGAGCCAGGAGGCGAAGCGGTCGGGTTGCTGGCAGGTCGCGAGCTTGCGGTAGGCGGTAACCAACGCGTCCTGCGCCAGATCGCTCGCGGCGTCGCGGTCGCCCACCATGCCGTAGGCATAGCGGAAGAGCTGGCCTTGATAGCGCTCGACGAGGGGAGTGAAGCGCTCCTCGCGCCCGCCCAATACCTCGGCGATCAACTGTTCGTCGGGTGGGTTGCTCACGCGGCGGAGAGGGGGAAAGCCGGCCTTGGCCCGTGCCCGGTGCGGGGGTTGACGGGGCGGCGCGGCCGACTTCGGGTCTGCTTGGCGGCGTTCGCTTGCATCCGGGCGGTTCGGAGCGCTATAATCAGGGCTTCGGAGGCGTGTGCGCCAGTACCAACGAGCATCGGTTCCGCGAACCTCAATCTACAGTCTGAAAGCGTTCAGGGGAAATACACCTATGTCCAATCGCGGTCTTGAAGGCGTGGTCGTAGCGCAAAGCCGGCTCAGCCAGATCAACGGTGCCGAGGGCACTCTAGTCTACGGCGGGTACGGCATCGAAGATCTCGCCCGAAACTCGACTTTTGAAGAGGTCGCGTACCTGCTTTGGAACGGAGATCTTCCAGATCAGCGGCAGCTCGAGGCGCTCGAGCGGGATCTCGCCGCCGAGCGCCCGCTTTCGCCGGATATGGTCGGGATGCTGCGCTCCTTTCCGAAGGACGCCAACCCAATGGCCGTTCTCAGGACCGCGGTCTCCGCGCTCGCCATGTACGACCCCGAGGCGGACGACAACGGCGAGCAAGCGAACCGGCGCAAGGCGATCCGGATGACGGCGAAGATGCCGTCCCTCGTCGCTGCGTTCGACCGCCTTCGCAACGGCAACGAACCGGTCCAGCCCCGGGACGGGTTGGCCACCGCGGCCAATTTCCTCTACATGCTGCGCGGGGAAGAAGCCGAGGAAATCGAGATCCGCATCATGGACGCCGCGCTCGTGCTGCACGCAGAGCACGGGATGAATGCCTCGACCTTCGCCGGCCGGGTCACCGCGGGTACTCTCGCCGATATCTACTCAGCCGTGGTTTCCGCGATCGGCACGCTCAAAGGCGCCTCGCACGGCGGCGCCAACATCCGCGTGATGGAGATGCTGCGCGATATCGAGCAGAGCAAGCAGAAGCCCGCGGAGTGGGTGCACAGCGCACTCGAACGCGGTGACCGGGTCATGGGCTTCGGGCATCGCGTCTACAAGGCTACGGACCCGCGCGCCACAGTGCTGCGCGAGCTCGGCGACCAGTTGCTGGAAAGCCGCGGCGAATCTCACTGGCTCGACCTTTCCGACGCCATCCGCTCGGCCATGGCGAAGGAGATGGAGGAGCGGGGCAAGCAGATCTACCCCAACGTCGATTTCTTCTCTGCATCTGTGTATACGACACTAGGGATCGCGGATGATTTATTCACCCCGGTGTTCGCCCTTGCCCGGGTCACCGGGTGGACGGCGCACCTGTTCGAGCAGTACGCCGACAACCGCCTGATCCGGCCCAAGGCTGAGTACACGGGACCGCAGAACCGAACTGTCGGCGCGAAGGGCTGAGGCGCGCGAAGTGCACGCCTCAGGCAGCCGAAACCGACGCTTACAACGAAGCTGCACCATTCGTAGATGAGCCTGTAGGGCGTGGCGGGACTTCCGCTACGCCCTGTTTACATCGTTTTCAATCTTTCTCCCGCATCTTCCGAGCAGATGAGCGATACCTGGACGCCCGAGCCGCCCGCGGACGGGCAGCCGATTCGTAATGATGGCAACACCCTTTCCGTTCCCGACCGTCCCATCCTCCCCTTCATCGAGGGTGATGGTACCGGGCCGGATATCTGGGCGGCGTCGCAGCCGGTGTTCGACGCTGCTGTCGAGAAGGCGTACGGCGGCGCCCGCCGCATCCGCTGGATGGAGGTGCTGGCGGGCGAGAAAGCCTTCAACGCCACCGGCAGTTGGCTGCCGGATGCAACGCTGGATGCCTTCCGCACCTACCTTGTAGGCATCAAAGGACCGCTCACCACACCGGTCGGCGGCGGCATCCGGTCGCTCAACGTCGCGCTGCGCCAAATTTTGGACTTGTACGCCTGCGTCCGGCCCGTGCGCTGGTTCGAGGGCGTGCCTTCGCCGGTGAAGCAGCCGGAGCAGGTAGACATGGTCATCTTCCGCGAAAACACGGAGGACATCTACGCCGGCATCGAGTTCGAAGAGGGAACGGCGGATGCGGAGCGCATGATCGGGCTGTTGCGCGAGCACTTCCCGCAGCGCTTCGAGAAAATCCGCTTCCCGGAGAGCTCGGGCATCGGGATCAAGCCGGTCTCTAGAGAGGGTACCGAGCGGCTCGTGCGGGCCGCGATCCGCTACGCTATCGAGAATGGCAAGAAGTCGGTGACGCTGGTGCACAAGGGCAACATCATGAAGTTCACCGAGGGTGCCTTCAAGAGCTGGGGATACGAGGTCGCGGAGCGCGAGTTCGGCGACCGGGTTTTCACCTGGGCCGAGTACGACCGTCTGGCGGATGAGCAGGGAAAAGCGGCCGCGAACGCAGCGCAAAAGCAGGCGGAAGATGCGGGCAAGCTGATCATCAAGGACTCGATCGCCGATGCCTTTCTCCAGCAGATTCTGACCCGCCCCGCCGAGTACGATGTGATCGCCACGCTCAACCTGAATGGCGACTACATTTCCGATGCGTTGGCAGCCCAGGTCGGCGGCATCGGCATCGCGCCGGGCGCGAACATCAACTACGTCAGCGGCCATGCCATTTTCGAGGCGACGCACGGCACCGCTCCCAAGTACGCGGGCAAAGACATGGTGAACCCGGGCTCCATTATCCTGTCCGGCGAAATGATGCTTCGCTACCTGGGGTGGGGTGAGGCAGCCGACCTGATCGTGCAGGGTCTGCAGGCGGCGATCGCCGAAAAGAAGGTTACGTACGATTTCGAGCGGTTGATGGAAGGCGCCACCAAGGTGCCGACTTCGGAGTTCGGGCGCCAAGTCATCCGCAACATGTAACCGGCCCAGTCCCAAAATTGATCGCAATGCAAGTCAAGACCGAACAGACGGATTGCACCGAGTGGAAGACGCCGCTCCTGGCGGTACAGGTGCTCGAGGGAGATGAACCGCTCTCGGGCCCCGCCGCCAAGCTGGACGAACACACTGGCGGGCTGCTGAGCGACCTGCGCCGGCGCGGCGATTTTCGTGGCAAAGCAGACGAGACCGCTGTGCTCTACCCGCCCGCCGGTTCGACGGGCGCCGAGCGGCTGCTGCTGGTCGGTCTCGGCAAGCGCGAGGATCTGAACGCCGAACGCATCCGCCGCGCTGCTGCCACGGCGGTGAAAAAGGCTGCATCCTTGCGCATTTCGCACCTTGCTTCTCTGCTGCACCACGCAGAGCTTGCGGCGGACCAGATCTCGCCGGGAGATGCGGGGCGGGCGGCGGCCGAAGGAGCCGTTCTCGGCGCCTACCAGTTCCGGCAGATGAAGTCCAAGCCGGAAGACGACCCGCCGAAGCAGGTGCAGAGCTTCACCATTCTGGAAAAGGAGGACGGCAAAGCCGCTGCGATCCGTGAGGGTGCCCGCATCGGCGAGATCATCGCTCGCGGCGAGGTGCTGGCGCGCGATCTCGGCAACTTGCCAGGCAATGTCGCCACCCCCGCTTATCTAGCGGAGACGGCGCAACGGATCGCGCGTGAGCAGGGGCTGGACTGCACGGTGCTTGGGCGCCCCGAACTCGAAGAGGAGAAGATGGGGGCGCTGCTTGCCGTCGCTCAAGGCTCGGACCAGGAGCCGAAGCTGATCATCCTCGAGCATCGCGGCGGGGAAGAGGGCGTTGCCCCGCTCGTGCTGCTCGGCAAGGGTCTGACCTTTGACGCAGGCGGCATCTCGATCAAACCCGCGTCGGGTATGGAGGAGATGAAGTTCGACATGTGCGGCGGCGCGGCGGTGCTCGGTGCTATGCAGGCCATCGGCGAGCTGAAGCTGGCGGTGAATGTTGTCGGGGTCGTACCGTCGAGCGAGAACCTGCTCTCCGGGTCGGCGATGAAGCCGGGCGACATCGTCCGCAGCCACTCGGGGAAGATGATCGAGATCATCAACACAGATGCGGAGGGGCGCCTGATCCTGGCCGATGCGCTCTCCTACATCCGCCGCTTCAAACCGGCGGCAGTCGTGGATGCGGCGACTCTGACCGGCGCCGCGGTGATCGCCCTGGGTCACCAGGCGAGCGGCTTGATGGGCAACGACGAGGATCTGGTGCAGGAGGTGCGCGACGCGGCAGAGCGCTCCGGCGAGCTTGCTTGGCCCCTTCCGATGCACAAGGAGTACAAGGACCAGCTCGACTCCGAATATGCGGACATCAAGAACTCGGGCGGCCGCCCGGCGGGCACCATCACCGCCGGCTGGTTTTTGCGGGAGTTCGTCGGCGACTTCCCATGGGCGCATCTCGACGTGGCGGGCACCGCATATGGCGATGGCAAGCTGCCCTATCAGAGAAAGGGCGCGACGGGCGTTCCGACGCGGCTGTTCGTCGAGTGGGTGAGAGGGCGTGCCGCTTGACCGATGGCGGGGTTTCCGCTGGGTCATCGTCGTCGCCGTTCCGCTGCTCGCTCTCCTAGCCGCAGCGCCTGCTTCGGCGCAGGACCCCCCGCCGCCCCCGCCGCCCGATACGGTGCAGGCGCCGCGCGACACCATTCCCGGCCCGCCTGGCGACACCGCCCGTTTCACCGTACCGGCCGGCGTGTTGCCGGGTGATACGCTGCCGGCCGATTCTGCCGGCGCCGCGATGGTTCCAGATTCGCTGCTCCCCACGCCCGACCTGCCGCGGCGGCTCGATCCCGCACCCGCGGGTTGGAGCTATGGCAGGCGTGAGTGGACGGGGGCAGACCTGGCGCTGTTCCACGGGTTCACCCTCTTGGATCTGCTCGAGGGGGCCGCAGGTCTGACGCTGACCCGCGGCGGGGTATACGGCCAGGCGGCCGGCCTCTCCGCATGGGGCACGGGGGGCGGGCGCCTCCGTGTGTTGCTGGACGGCTACGAGCTGGATGCTCTGTCGGCGGCCGATTACGACGTGCAGCGCATCGCTCTCATCGACCTGAGCCGCGTGGTCGTGGACCGCGGGCTGCTCGAAACCACAATTCACATATTCACCTTCCATCCGGAAGACCGGCGGCCATACTCGGTGATCGAGGTCGGTACCGGAAACGACCAGTCGCGGCTGCTCCGGGG
>JBBSMO010000050.1:0-10259 GCA_038233155.1 Longimicrobiales bacterium | reverse complement strand
TAGCTGCCGTCCCGCCCCGCCCGAACTCTGCCGGAATATCCGAACTCCGGAAGACAAATCTCGTCGTGCTGCGGGCGAGCGAAGCCGCACAGCCTGCAGCCGGTCGTGGTGCCGTGGAGCTGCCGCCGAAGCGCTGCGGGTTGTAGGCGGTCTTGATGGTGCCCGGAGGGTTCAGGTGCCTCTGCCGCGGCTACGTTGCGGCTTTGTGAACCTCGTTCAATCTGTTTCCGGAGGGAGCCCCGCGCAACCAGCTCATGATTGCTTGAATGGAGCCCGCCCGCATGCCGATGATATTCTTCCCGCGGTGTGCCGCATCCCGAACGCCACGACTATGCCAACGCACCGCGCATTCGCGCCCGCCGAGCCTTTCCTGCCTCTCGTCGCACTGTTGCTGCTCCCGATCCTGCTCCTGGCCTGCGGTGACAGCGCGGAGCCCGACCCCGCCGTGCTAACCACCACCATCGACACTGTCGCGGGAACCGTGGTCGTCCACGACGCGGGTCAGCCGCCCGAGTGGTCGCTCGAGCAGACGTTGGACCTCGGCACGCTCGGGAGCGTCGGCGAACCCGCACCCGACGAGTTCGGGCGCGTCACGTCGGTGCTCGCCGACGCGGACGGCAACGTCTACGTTGCTGACCAGCAGGCGGCGGCGATCCGTGTCTTCAGCCCGGATGGGCGGTTGCTGCGGAGCATCGGCGGCAGTGGCAGCGGGCCGGGTGAAATCGGGTTTCTCTTCGGTATGGCGTGGCTCGGAGACACGCTCGCGGTGATGAATGCCGGCAACGCGCGGATCGGCACCTTTTTGCAGGACGGCCAATGGGCCGGCTCGTGGCGTTGGCAGCCATTCGCCGAGATCGTCCGCTTCCTCCCCGGCGCACCCGGCGAGGCGTACGCGCACGTGCGTCGCGGGACTGGGGTTGCGCACCACGTTTTTGTTCGGTTCACGCCTGCAGGCCCGCGAGATACCCTCGCCGCGCCTGAACGCCCGCCGAGCATGCTTCCGGTTGAGTGTGCCGTCTCCGCTACAGGCAACAGCGGTGTTTTTCCGATACCATTCGCGCCCAAGCTCGTCTCGGCCATTACGCCTGCTGGCGAATGGGCGATCACTTCCTCCGCTGATTACCGGGTCGCCGTCGTGAATCCCGCCGGAGATACGACGCGTGTGATCGAGCGCGACCATGAGCCAGCGCCGGTCGCCGATGCCGAATGGGTGGCGGCTAACTAAGACTTCCGCACCTTTCAGCGCGAGCAGCCTGGCGCCCGCTGCGACCGCGACATGACGCGGCCGGCCACCAAAGCTGCTATCGAGCACATCATGTTCGACCCCGAGGGGCGCATGTGGGTGGAAGCGCTCAGCGCGAGCGGCCGGAGCTGGGATGTGTTCGACCGCGAGGGGCGGCTGCTCGGCACCCTCCCGGCTCCCGAGCGTAGCGACCGGGTGCAACCGTTCGTGCGAAACGAGCATCTATACCTGGTGCGCACCGATAGCCTGGACGTGCAGCACGTCGAGGTGTATCGTAGCGCTTCTTCAGCGGGAGGCGCGGCTCACTAATCGAGCCGCGGATCGATCTCGAGTGACATCACGAAACTTTTCCATGCGCGTTTCGCCATTCCATCGAGCCGTCACAGTCTTGATGATAGCCATCACTTTGCCGCTCGCCGCCTGCGCGGATGCACCTGCGGGCGAGGAGGAGGCGAACGCGCTCACTACCACCGGGGACACGGTGGGCCGCACGGTTGTGGTGCGCAACGCCGGCGAGGCGCCCGAGTGGTCACTCGAGCAGACGCTGGACCTCGGCACGCTCGGGAGCGTCGGCGAACCCGCACCCGACGAGTTCGGGCGCGTCACGTCGGTGCTCGCCGACGCGGACGGCACCGTCTACGTCGGCGACTCGCAGGCGAGACAGATCAAAGTGTTCAGCCCGTCCGGTGAGCCGCTGCGCACCATCGGCCGCAGCGGCAGCGGCCCTGGCGAGATGAGCAATGTCTACCCGATGGCCTGGATTGGCGCTACGCTGGCGGTCATGGACCCTGGCAACGCCCGTATCGGCCGCTTTACCCAGCAGGGTGAGTGGGCCGGCTCGTGGCGCTGGCAACCGCTGAGTGGCAGCTTCGGCTTCCTGGCGGGCGGCGCCGGCGAGGCATACGCACCTGGAACGCGCAGCGTCGGCGACCGCCGGGAGATTGTCTATGTCCGCTACACCGACTCCGGCCCCGGTGACACGCTGGCTGCGCCGGTGTGGCCGGAATCGACCAGATCCATCGTCTGTCCGGATCCTGCCGACGGCAGCATCAGCTTCTTCTCGGTTCCGTTTGCACCGAAGCTGGTCTCCGCCATCACCCCCGGCAGGGAATGGGCACTCGCATCATCGTCAGACTACCGGATCGCGATCGTGAACACTGCGGGTGACACGACCCGCATTATCGAGCGCGAGCACCAGCCCGCGCCGGTGACGGATGAGGAATGGGATCGGGAGACGGAGGAGTTCCGTGCCTTTCGGCGCGACGTGCCCGGCGCGAGCTGCGACGGGGATATGGAGCGTCCGCAGTTCCAGAGTGCGATCGAGCACATCATGTTCGATGATGCGGGACGGATGTGGGTGGAAGCGGTCAGCGCGAGCGGCCGGAGTTGGGACATCTTCGACGCGGACGGTCGCCTGTTCGGCACACTTCCGGCGCCGGAGCGCACCCGGGAGCGCGTGCAACCCTATGTGCGCGGCAATCATCTATACCTGGTGCGCACCGATAGCCTGGATGTCCAGCATGTCGGGGTATATCGCGCCGGCCCCGGCAGCGAGTGACCGGCCATTGGGTCGCACGGTGCGCGCGGTGGACTCCCTGCAGAGCAGCTCGGCACCGGGATCGGCTCGTCACCCGGGCGCAGGGCGGGGTCCAGTCGTCCGGCCGGGTGGGTTCCGGATTTCGCCGGAATGACGGCACGGGCGTGCATGGGGTCGATATGTACGAGGTTTCGTGAGGGCGAAGGGCCGCCCACCTGCCCGAGGGCGCCCTCGTATCCGGAAGGTCCTCCCTCATCTTCTCGTGCGATTCAAATGAAACAAGCTGTCACCAAGAGGTTGATTGCATCCTACGCGGCCGCGGCGCTCGCGTTGCTGCTCACCGCCTGTGATGGCGACGTGCGGGCCGGCGCGAAGTGGGCCGGCACCGTCGACACCCTCGCGAACGGCACCGTGCTGGTCAGCAATCCCGAGGAGGGGATCTGGGACGAAGGCGAGGGATGGCAGCTCGTCGAGGAGCTGCGCATCGGGTCGGCCGATGTCGAGGGACCCGAGCTGTTCGGCAATGTCTCCGGGCTCGCCGTAGACGCCGCCGGGCGCATCTACGTTGCGGACGGGCAGGCGAACGAGGTCCGTGTGTTCAGCCCCAAAGGCGAGTTCGTACGCGCGCTCGGGCGTGCGGGCGGGGGCCCGGGCGAGTTCAAGCAGATCGGAGGGATGGCCTGGGGCCCTGACGGCAATCTGTGGGTCAAGGATTGGGGGAACACGCGCTTCACCGTGTACGACACTGCTGGGAGTTTCGTCACCAGTCACGTCCGCCCCGGTGGGTTCGTGATGATGCCCTGGCCGGGCGGCATCGATACGCAAGGCAATATCTACGATATCGAACCCGTTCGCAGTGAGGGAGAGCAGGAGTTGAGCGTCGCGCTGATCCGCTACGACGCGGAGCTCGTGCCGCAGGATACCTTCGTCACGCCTTCCTTCGAAGGCGAAGCCTTCACACACAGCAGTGAAGACGGACGGTCGCGGATGATGGCGTCCGTTCCCTTCGCGCCGGGCCAGTACCGGCAGCTCGGGCCCGACGGACACATCCGCATTGGGACCAACGACCGGTACCGCATCGTCCACCAGACTTTCGAGGGTGACACCGTCCGGATCGTCGAGCGCGCGTACACGCCGGCACATGTATCAGCGTCGGAGAGGGACGAAGCGATCGAGGGGCTCGAATGGTTCACGAAGCAGGGGGGCAAGGTAGACGCGTCGCGCATTCCCGATACCAAGCCGGCGTTCAGCAACTTCTTCGCCGACCCCGCTGGCTACCTCTGGGTGACGGCGCAGCTCAGCGAGGAAGAGGGGGATGAGTGGGACGTGTTCGATCCCGACGGCCGATATCTCGGCCGGGTGGCGAAGCCCGAGGGATTCTCCGCGGCCACCGGTCCCATCGTGCGCGGTGACCGGATGTACGCCGTCGCGCGCGACGAGCTCGAGGTGCCGTACGTGGTCCGGTATCGCATCGATGGGCGCTAGCCGCGGGGGCGAGCAGCGATACCGGTAGGCCGCTGGTCCCTCGTCCCCCGCCCCGGTCATGGTTCACTGGTCCCTGGTCACTATCTTCGATGGAATGCTCTTTGCCCCTTGCACCGCACCGGCAGCGGACGGGCGCCGGGCACCACACGCAAGGAGTGATCGATGAGAGCACGGAGGAGAGGATGGGCTTTGTTGATGATACCTGCCGCGTTGGCCATCTCTGGCTGCGGGGGAGACGAAAGCGAAACGCCGTACGAACGCCTTGAAACCGTAGCGGATACCGCAGGCGCCGCCGATGGCCCCGGCGCCGTCCCCGTAGTACCGACGCAGGGAGGGGCCACAGTCGGGGGGCCGCTGACGGCTACCGGGCAGTTCGAAGGCAGTGTCGAAGGCGCACCGCCCGGCTCGATCACTCTCTCCGAGTCCGGCGCGGGAACGCAGGTTTCCGTTAAGCTCGACCGTTACTCAGCCGGGTCGCAGGTGCAGCTCTCGTTCAGCAACGGGCGGTGCGACCAACCCGGTACGCCCGTGCTCGCCGTTGAGCCGCCCATCGAGACCGAGGCGAACGGCTTCGCTACCACGGTGCGCCAGGTCGATATTCCCATCCTCGCTTTGCTCGACGGGCGCCACTCCGCACGCCTCAGAGATGCCGGCACCGGCCAACCAGATATCGTGCTCGCGTGCGCGAACCTCCCCGCTGTGCCGCAGTGAGCACCACGCCGAACCCAGGCTGTAACACGCGCGACCCCGGCGCGGGGTAAGCGGTCGGGAGCGGGCGTACGCCTTCAGGATCGTTGCCCCTCCCAGAGATCCAAACCACTGACCCCGGCCTGCGCCGGGGTGACACGCGGCTGGGAGCCCGGCGAGTGCCGTCACTTCGCCCGTCTCCGCTACCGCTCCGGAAAGGGCGGCGGTGTAAACACCAGACCGGTGCGGGTCACCTTTTTCTTGCGGGCATCGTAGCCCGCGTCGTCTTCGCGCACCTCGCGCTGCGTCCAGCGGAAGTAGACGGCGGTGATGGCAACCCACAGCACGAGCGCGCCGGGCACCCACATGATCGCGCCGCCGAGGCGCTGGTCATCCAGCGGCGACAGGCTCGAAATGCGCGGCGCCTCGACGTACCACGAGTACATCGCATCTCCCGAGAAGGTGATCAGCGCTGCCACGACCATCATGGGAATGCCGAGCACGAACAGGTAGATCATCTGCAGCGGCGGCGCGATGCGCGGCAGTTCCGGCAGCGGGCTCATTACCGGCCACCACATGATCACTCCGGTCGCCATAATCATCAGGTGCATCAGAACATGCACATCATGATTGCGCATCATCAGGTCGTACGGCACCGGAAAATGCCAGGTGGCGAAGATTACATTGTTCAGGGCGAAGGCGACCAGCGGAATCGTCAACCAGCGCGCCACTTTGTAGACCGGGCGCGGGCGGATCAGCGGGCGCACCATCCACGCGGGAACCCCGGCCAGCAGCAGTGGCGGCATGATCAGAATCACCAACAAATGCTGCACCATGTGGACGCTGAACAGAAAGTAGTCGCTCAGTTCATGCAGCGGGCCCTGCAGCGCCACCAGCATCACCAAGAGCCCTGAGACGAAGCTCGCGACGCGCCAGCCCGGCACCGGTGCGCTGTCCCGGAAGCGCTTGCGGAGCGGCCCGATCAACAGAAAGTACAGCCCCCCGAATACCAGCCACCCGCTCAGGAAGTCGGGGTACAGCTTCCACTCCGTCCAGGAGAAGCTTTCGGTGTGGAGCAGGGCGAGGGCGAACATGGCTGGGTAGTTGGTTGATTGCGGTCCAGCGCCCCGGTGTCATCCTGAGGGAGCCTGCGACTGAAGGATCTTCTGTGAGCCTGCCGAAGAGATCCGCCTTTACAGACAGTGCTGCCTCGGGAATCGCAGATTCTTCGCTTCGCTCAGGATGACAGATGCGCTGCGTTCAGCATGATAAGCGCACGGTTCAGATCAGCCGCCCGGCGCTGCCGAATTGACTGGCGTTTCAATCCAAAATCAAAGTCGGGAATCCAAAATCCCGCGTCAGCGGAGCGGGTGCAGCACGTGGTACAGCAGGATCAGCCCGGTGATCACAAGGGCGGCAAGGGTCAGCGGGAAGAGGAAGACGCCCGAGAAGATCTTGCTGTCGTACTTGAGGTGCATGTAGAACATGACGACCAGGACGAACTTCGCGGCCGAGAGCGCCAGGATGACCGGGACGGTGAGACCGCCGAGCTGTTCTTCGACGTAGTACGCGCCGATCTCGAGCCCGGTGATGACGAGAAGGATCCCGCCGATGATCCAATACGTCTTGGTACCGGGGTGGGTATGCTGGTCGTGCTCGATTTCGTGGGCTGCGCTAGTCACGGTTGGTTATGAGATCAGGTACACGAGGGGGAAGATGACGACCCAGACGACGTCAACGAAGTGCCAGTAGAGGCCGGCCAGCTCGACATTCAGCGATTTCTCCGGCCCGAGCTTCCCCTTGATCGCGAGGATCATCAAGGTCAGCAGGTAGATGACGCCCACCAAAACGTGCGCACCGTGGAAGCCGGTGAGCGTGTAGAATGTCGAGCCGAATAGGTTCGAGCTCAGCGTCAAACCCTCGTGCCAGAAGTGCGTGAACTCGTAGGCCTGAAAGCCGAGAAAGATCGAGCCCATCAAGGCAGTCATCCCGATCCAGCCGATGGACCCCCTCCGGTCCCCTCGCTGCACCGCCGCCAACCCCAGCACCATGAACAAGCTGCTGAAGAGCAGCACGGCGGTACTGGCGGACGTCAGGGGGATATCGAGCAACCCTTCGACCAACGTGCCGTCCGCCAGCACGGTTTCGTGCGGGTAGGGGCCTGTCAGGCTGTCGCCACGGTACGCCATGTAGGTGGCGATGAGGGTACCGAACAGCAGGCATTCCGAGCCGATAAAGGTCCAGAACGCGAGCTTCCGGCTATCCAGGCCGGTGGTGGTATCGAGATGCGCCGGGTGAGCGGCTGCGTGAGCGTCCATGAACTACAAGGTTACAGGGAACAGGTTACAGGGAACAGCCAGAACTGCAGGGAACAGGTTACAGGGAACAGCAAGCCGGGGCCCAGCCCCAGCGCTTAGCCAGCCGGGGCCGCCGCTGCCGGTGCAGGCTGTTCCCTGTTCCCTGACACCTCCTCCCTCCCTCTTCAATGCGAGTGCCCCGGTTCGAAGGCGAACATGAACATGGAACCCGCCACCATCAGGGCGGCGACGATGGAGACTCCCCAGTGCACTATGAAGCCGCCGAAGAAAAGGGCGATGCTGAAGCCAAGGATTATGGGCCAATACGACGGCGGCGGGAGGTGGATGCCGAGGTCGTGGGTAGACATCTTGTTTTCATCGTCCGGGTAGTGCTGCTCGCCGATCTCGATGCCGGCAAGGGTCACCGTGTCGGTATCCTCGTCCGCCTTGCCGTGGGGGATGCCCTCGGCGAGGGTGGCATCGGCTTCCCATAGCGGCAAGCGGCTGCGTACGATGGGGACCTCGGCGAAGTTGTAGACCGGGGGCGGGGAGGACATCGCCCACTCGAGAGTTGCGGCACCCCACGGGTTCGGGCCGGCCAGCTTCCCCTTGGTCCACGAGCGGAACAGGTTCCAGGCGAAGATCAGGGTGGCGATGCCGATCATGAACGCGCCGATGGTCGCGGCGAAGTTCATATTCTCGAAGCCGAGCCCTTCCGCGTAGGTATAGATGCGGCGCGGCATGCCGTGCAGCCCGAGGAAGTGCATCGGGAAGAAGGTCAGGTTCATTCCGACCAGCGTGAGCCAGAAGTGCCACTTGCCGAGATGCTCGTTCATCAACCGGCCGGTGATCTTCGGGTACCAGTAGTAGATGCCGGACCAGAGCCCCAGCACCGTGCCGCCGAAGAAAACGTAGTGCAGGTGCGCTACAACGAAATAGGTGTCGGTCTGCTGCAGGTCCGCAGGCGCGGCGGCGTGCATCACCCCCGAAATCCCGCCGATGGTAAACATTGCGATGAACGAGATCGCGAACAGCATCGCGGTCGTGAAGCGGATCGAGCCGCCCCACATCGTCGCCAGCCAGTTGAAAATCTTGATCCCCGTCGGGATCGCGATCATCATGGTGCTGACGGCGAAGAAGGAGTCGGCGATGGGCCCCAGCCCCGTGGCGAACATGTGATGGCTCCACACCCCCCAACCCAGCCAGCCGATCAGGATGCCCGAAAACACGATGACGTTGTAGCCGAAGAGCGGTTTCCGGCTGAAAGTAGGGATCACCTCGGACACCATCCCGAAGATCGGCAGGATCAGGATGTACACCTCGGGGTGGCCGAACAGCCAGAACAGGTGCATCCACAACATCGGGTCGCCGCCCTTGCTCACATCGTAGAAGGTGCTGCCGAACAGGCGGTCGAACATCAACTGCGTGAGCGCGATGGTCAGCACCGCCATCGCGGTGGCGAGCAGCACCGAGGTGACCAGCGTCATCCAGGTGAAGACGGGCATGCGCATCAGCCGCATTCCCGGCGCGCGCATGTTGATGATGGTGACGATGAAGTTGATTGCGCCTATGATGGACGAGAGCCCTGCGATCTGCAGCCCCAGGACGTAGAAGTCCATGTTGAGACCGGGGCTATAAGGTAGAGTCGTAAGGTTGGCGTAGGCGAACCAGCCGGCGTTCGGCGCCTGGCTCCCCATCCCCGGAACCAGCCCCAGGAACCATGAGGCATTGATGAAGATGCCGGCGAAGACGATCAGCCAGAGCGAGAGCGCGTTCAGGCGGGGGAATGCTACGTCCCGAGCTCCGATCTGGAGGGGGACGATGAAGTTGAAGAAGGCGACAGTGAGCGGCATGAGGGCGAGGAACACCATGGTAACCGCGTGCATGGTGAACATCTGGTTGTACAGATCGCCGATCAGCAGATCATTATTCGGCACCGCGAGCTGCAGGCGTACCAGCAACGCCTCGACCCCGCCTACGAGAAAGTAGATGAAGGCGACGACACCGTACATGATGCCGATTCGCTTGTGGTCTACAGTTGTGATCCAGCTCCAGACACCGGTCTCCTCTTTGGGCGGTGCGGCGACTGGAATTTCTGCGGCGGTTGTGGCCATCTTCTAAAAGGTGCGTGAGTGCGTGACTGCGTCAGTGGGAAAGTTGGGCGGGGGGCGCGTGCGGAGCTACTCTCGCACTTCCGCACCTCGCACTTCCGAACTCAATAAAGCGTCTGCAGGTATGCCACGATGTAGCGGATCTGCTCGGGCGGCAGCCCAAGGTCCAGCATCAGCGCATCCGGCTTGATTGCCTGGGGATCATCGATCCAGGCGTAGAGGTTTTCCGCATTGTTTTCGAGAATACCCGCGGCAAGAGTCTGCCTGCGCGCAAAGTGCGACAGGTTCGGCCCGGTTCGCCCTACCATGGTAGTGCCGCTGATGATGTGGCAGCCGCCGCAGGTGGTCACCGTCAACTGCTTGCCGAGCAGCACAGCCGAATCGGCGGGCACCGCGGCCGTCGCGGGGTCGATTGCGGGACCCGCCTCGTTCGCGATCCACTCCTGGAACTCACCGGGCGTGTGCGCAATGAGGCGCATCTTCATCAAAGCGTGAGACGCACCGCAGAACTCGGCACACTGCCCGAGGTACACGCCGGGCTCCGAGGGGGTGAAGACGATGCGGTTCACACGTCCGGGAATCGCGTAGCGCTTCCCGCCCATCTGCGGGATCCAGAAGTTGTGCACCACATCGCCACCGATGAGCCGCACCTCGACCGGCTGGCCAACCGCCACATGGATCTCGTTTGCCGTGACCACCGTATCCCGACCCTCGTTCACCGGGTAGCGGAACTCCCACCACCACTGCCAGCCAATGGCTTCAACGATCAGCGCATTCGGCGGCGTATCGGGCTGCGTGGCGAAGATCGTGCGTACCGTCGGCACCGCGATGATCGTGACCAGGATCGCCGGGATCAGCGTCCACGCCAGCTCCAGCTTGGTGTTGCCGTGGACGTGCTC
>JBBSMO010000049.1:0-10264 GCA_038233155.1 Longimicrobiales bacterium | reverse complement strand
TCCTGAGCGCAGCGAAGGACTCCACTCAGCACAGGAGATCCCGTCGGCAGGCTCAGAGTAGGCTCTTCGTCGCAAGCTTCAGGCTGACTCAGCGGCAGACGTCTGCCGCTGCCGATGGAGATCCTTCGTCGCTGCGCTCCTCAGGATGACATTCCACTGGTCACTGGTCACTGGTATTTTTCACCCGTTCTGCTTTGAGGCGGTCGACCTCGGCGGGCGTCCACGCATTGAGATGATCAATTTCGCTGCGAATCTCGGGGTGGTCCGAGCGGGCGCACTCCTCCCGCCGCGCCTGGGCAGCGAAGGCGACGCCGCGCGCCTCGTCGAAGCGGCCGGAATCTACGTATGCGTGAATCAGCAGCTCGTATACGAGGGGGAGCGGGTAATCGCGGAGCAGCTCGCGCAGCCTGGGGAGGGCATCGATGCGCGCCTGGCGGTCGGTGACGTTCATCGACAGCACCTCCTGCGTGACCCTCTCCCGGCGGCGCAACAGCTCCGCTAGGTCCTGCGGATAGGTGCGCGAGTCGTACTCGCCTAGCGCTGAGCGGCGCTGCGGCTCGCGCCCTAAAGCAGAATCGAGCAGCGACGAGCCGGGCGGAACATCACTTCCAGATTCCGCGCCGGCAAGACGCCGCTTCAACCAAGAACCAATACCCATAGTTTTGCGAGAGAATTAGATAGACAGAGAATCAGGCGTTCGGGGTGCGGCCGCCGGGCCCGGCCCGGCTGTCGCCAGCGGTCCGGCTTCCTGCTTCCGCATTAGTCCCTCCGCATTCCGCGTTCCTCATTTCAACTCTCCATCTCGACCTGATGCACGTCCTGGACTTCGGGGAGAGACGCAAGGTGCCGGACGACTTCGGGCGGGAGGCGGCTGTCTACGGAGATCGCGGCGAGGGCATCTCCGCCGGCTTGCAGCCGGGCCTGGTGGTACTCGGCGATGTTGACGCCGCTCTCGCCCAGCAGGGTGCCTACGCGGCCGATCACTCCGGGAACGTCGCGGTTGCGGAGGACGACCAAGTTGCCGCGGGGCGCGACATCTACGCGGAAGGAACCGATGCGGGTGATGCGGGGGTGATTCTCGCCCAGAAGCGTGCCGCCGACGCGCACTGCGCTCTGGCCGCCTTCGAGCCGCAGCTCGACCTCTTCGCCAAGATCTCCGCGCCCCTCGACGCGCGTGTACGCGGTTTCGATGCCGCGCTCGCTCGCGACGTGCTGTGCGTTGACGAGGTTGATGGCACGGCTGTCCACGACGTTTCGCAACGTACCCTCGAGCGCGGCGAGGAGCAGCGGGCGCGCCGCCTCCTCGCGCGGTCCCGCGTAGCGCACCTCGACGTTGGTGACGCCACCGGGGAGCAGTGCGGCGCCTAGGCGCCCGAGACGCTCGCCGAGAGTCAGCAGCGGGCGCATCTCGCCCCACCCCCCGCCGCCGACCCCGGCGGCATTCAACGCAGCGCTCAGATCGCCCGTTACCAGTGCGTCGCGGACGGCAGCGCACGCCTCCATTGCCACACTCTGCTGCGCCTCGGCCGTCGAGGCGCCAAGGTGCGGCGTGAGCAGAACGTTGGGCAGGGTGCGGAGCGGGTGGTCCGCGGCGAGCGGCTCGCGCGAGTACACGTCTAGAGCCGCGGCGGCGATGCCACCCGATTCCAGCGCATCCACCAGCGCGTCTTCTGCGATGATCCCCCCGCGCGCTAAGTTCAGAACCACCGCGCGTGGCGGCAACTGCGCGAGTTCGGCGGCCCCGATCATGTCGCGCGTTTCATCGGAAAGCGGAACGTGTACCGACAGCACGTCGGCGCGGGCGAGCAGATCGCCGAGCTGCCCGGCGCGCTCGACCCCCAGCTCCTCGAAGCGGCTCGCAGCTACGTAGGGGTCGTACGCAACGGGCTTCATGCCAAAGGCGCGGGCGCGGCGCGCGACCTCGCTGCCGATTCGCCCCAGGCCGACGATCCCCAACGTGCGGCCGCGGATCTCGGCCCCGCCGAGCTGCGACCGGTCCCACGCACCCTCGCGCATGCTGGCCGCGGCGTGGTGAATGTGGCGCATCAGCGAGATCAACACGCCAAAGGTCAACTCGGCTACGGAGACGGTGTTGCCGCCCGGCGCGTTGATCACCGCGATGCCGAGCTCGGTGGCCCGCTCGAGGTCGATGTTATCCACGCCCACGCCAGCGCGGCCTATCACGCGCAGCCGCGGCGCCGCCTCGAGCAGCGCGGCGGGCAGGCGGGTGGCGCTGCGGCCGATGATAGCGTCGTACCCGGCGATGATGTCCTCGAGTTGGCCGGGTGGCAGCGTCGGCCGCTCGTCTACCTCTATGGCAGGCTCGGCGCGCAGCAAGGCTACGCCCTCGGGGTCTACCTCATCTGTCACCAACACCTTGTAGCGATTGCTCAATGATCTTCTTCGAGTATGTTTTCCAGAGCAGCCAGCAGAGCGTCCAGTTGCGCGACGGTATGATCTCCCATGTGCCCGATGCGGAAGGTGCTGTTCCGAAGCTGGCCATACCCGCTGCCAATCACGAAACCCCGCTCCAGCAGCGCTTGTACGAGCGAGGCGGGTGCGATGCGGTCCGGCGTGGCGATGGTGGTTACGGTGGGGGACCGGCTGCCCTCCCGCGCCAGAACCCGGAGATTCCAGCGGCTGCCCTGCCGCCCCGTCCAATCCCAGCAGCGCTCCGCCATGGCCCAATGCCGGGCGGCTCGTGCGCTCATGCCCTCTTGGGAGATGTGCTCGAGCTGTTCATCGAGAGCGTAGATCAAGTTCACGGCGGGAGTGGTCGGCGTCTGGTGCCGCTGCCAGTAGCGCTCGTACTCGAGCAGGTCCAAGTACTGGCCCCGCCCCTCGAGCGTCGCCGCCCGGTCGAGCAGCCGCGCGGAAGCGGAGGCAAAAGCGAGACCGGGCGGGAGCGCCAACGCCTTCTGGGAGCCGGTCAGTAGCAGGTCCAGCCCCCAGTCGTCCATCTCGACGCTCATCCCGCCTACGCTGGTGACGCCGTCTACGAGCAGCAGGATCTCCTTGCCCGTTTCTGCTTCAGCGGCGCGGACGGCCGCGGCAATGGCGCCAATAGGGTTCAGAACACCCGTCGATGTTTCCGAATGTACGACGGTGACGGCATCGAAATCCCCCCGCTGCAACAGCTCCCCGACCTCCGCCGGGTCGTGCGCCGCTCCCCATGCGACCGAGTAGCTCTCGCCGCTCTTGCCGCAGTCTGCAACCAGGGCCGCGAAGCGTTCGCTGAAGGCGCCGTTGACTAGCGACAACGCCCTCGACCGAACTCCGCAACGCACCGCCGCCTCCATGAACGCGGTGGCGGAAGCGGTCGCCACGTATACCGGGCGGCTGGTGCCAAAGATTTGCCGGAGAAGCGGGTCGGCGCGTGAAAGGATGGCTTCGAGTTCAGCACCGCGGTGGCCGGTCACCGGCCGTGCCAGCGCCTGCAGCACTTCGGGCCGGATTTCCGTCGGCCCCGGAAGAAAGAAGCGGCCAAAGGCTGTCATGACGAACCCGCCGCAGCCAAGGCAAGTGCGCGATCGCCGCGGTCCAGCAGCGAGCCCCAGCGCGATCGTTTGAGCCGGAGCCGGTCATCCGGGGTTGCAGCCAAGGCGAGCACGGGTGCCAGACTGAGCCCGGCGAGTACCACGTCTGCCGCTGCCGCGACGGCTTCGCGTCGTTCCACAGCGGTGAAGGCTGCAAAGGCGTCCACCTCGGCTTGCGCTTCGAGGTCGGTGGCGCCGTCGCCAACCAGCAGCGAAGGTCGCGGCAGCGCCCACCGGCGGATCACCTCGCTCTTGCCGCCGGAGCGGGCCAAGGGCGACTCATCATCATACCCCTCGTACTTGCCATCGAACGAAAAGCGAATGCCGACCGCGGCCACTGCGCGCGCTTCGACCCCCAGTACCTCCGCTAGCCGCAGTATGGGTTGAAGCAACCCGCCGGAAACAATCCGCACCTCTTTGCCAAGCCATGCCAGCGCTGCCACGACCTCCGCGGCATCGGGTATGAGAGCACTCACGTAGGCTTCTCCGAGATCCGCGACGGCGGCGCGGCTTGGACGGATGCGGGCGAGCCGCTCGCCGTATACCCGCTCGAGCGGGATGCCGCCCGCCATGGCTTGGTTGGTGAGCGCACGAATCGCGGCAGCATCGTCGCCGGCGAGATGGTCTATTCCCTCGATGGAGACGAGGGTCGAGTCGCAATCGAACACGACCGAGCAGAAGCCATGCCTCATCCGCGATGTGCAGCGGCGGGGATGGATGCAGCGAGCCGCCGGGTCGCCTCAGCCAGCGCATCTTCCGAAGCGGCGTAGGATAGCCGCAGGTAGCCAGGCGCTCCGAATGCTTCGCCCGGCACCAGGGCAACGCCCGCATCCTCGATCAACCGCTCCGCGACCATGTGCGCCGATTCGCCGTCCGCGGCGAGACCGCCGGCCTGCATGAAAAGGTAGAAGGCGCCATGCGGCTCGACGAATCCGACATCGGGCAACATCTCCCGGAAACGGGCGGTAAGGAGTGCGCGCCGGCGTTCGAACGCGGCTGCCATCATGGCGAACTCGCCACGCCCCTCGTCACCGGCGGCATAGGCGGCGAGAGCGGCGTATTGCGAAGGCGTAGCGGCGTGGCTGGTGGTCTGGCTCTGGAGCGCGGCGAATTTCGCGGCGAGAGCGGGAGAGGAATAGGAGAACCCGATCCGCCAGCCGGTCATCGCAAACGCCTTGGAAGCCCCATCGATGACCACGGTGTTCCCGAGCAAGGCGGGCTCGAGGTCGAAAAGGCTGGGTGCGAGCAGTCCGTCCTGGAAGATGCGACGGTAGATCTCGTCCGAAATGATCCAGATGCCGCGGTCCGCCGCCCAGCGGGCGATTTCTCCCAGTTCCTCTAGCGAGTACACGCTGCCGGTGGGGTTGCAGGGCGAGTTGAGGAGCAGCCCCCGCGCACCTCCCGGCGCAGCCCTGTCCAGGTCATCTACCGTGACACGGAACCCGCGTTCGGCCGCGCCCTCGACGATCACCGGCTCGGCGCGCGCGAGCCGGACAATGGCCGGGTAGCTGGTCCAGTACGGGGCCGGAACCAGAACCCGGTCACCGGGACCAAACAGTGCAAAGCAGGCGTTGAACAGCGCCTGTTTCGCACCTGCGCTGACCACCACTCCGGCCGGGTCGAAGGCGCGCCCTGCCAGGGCTCCTAGTTCATCGGCAATCGCTTGCCGGAGCGGCGGGATCCCGGCGGACGGGGTGTAGCGGGTGTGCCCCGCACGGATCGCGGCCACGCCCGCATCCGCGATCAGGCGGGGAGTGGGGAAGTCCGGCTCGCCCGCCGTGAGGTCGATGATGTCGCGCCCCGCGGCGATGAGCGCCTTGACGCGGGATGCGAGCGCAATGGTAGCGGAAGCCTCGAGCCCGGCAACGTTGGTGGAAAAATCGCTCATGCGTCTGGATCCAACGGTTCGGAGTGATTGACCGAGAGCGTAGCCGGGAGAACAAGAGTGAACGTCGCCCCCTGCCCCAGCTCAGACTCCACGGTGATGTCGCCGCCCAGCCGCCGGGCGAGACCGCGGGCGAGGGCAAGCCCCAGGCCGGTGCCGCCAAACCGGCGCGTAGGAGAGCCATCTACCTGCCGGAACTCGTCGAAGATGGCCTCGTGATGTTGCGGGTCGATGCCAATGCCGGTGTCACGGACGTTCCAGCGAATCATCTTCTGCGCGCCGCCCCCCCCGGCCTCAGCGGAAGCAGGGGCGGGTGCTCCGGGCGCGCCCGCGTCGAGTTGGATGCGAACCTCGCCGGCCAAGGTGAACTTGAGAGCGTTGCCGATCAGATTTCTCAAAATTCGCAGCACCTGGACCGGGTCGGTGTACATGCGGAGCGGCTCTGCGGGTGTATCGGCGCGGAGCTGGACCTCATCGCGCGGCGCGTCCAGCGCGGAAAGCGCGGCGCGGGTAAGCGCGACCGCATCGCAAATCTCCCGCTCGATGGTGACCCGGCCGAGCTGCAGATGGGTAAGGTCCAGCAGGTTGTTGATCAGCTCCATGAGCGCCGCCGCGGCACTCTCGATCTTGTGCAGCGGAGCGAGATCCGGCGCCGGTTCTGCCCCGGCCATCCCCTCGCGAACAAGATACGCATACCCAAGAATGGTGGTAAGCGGGGTGCGCAACTCGTGGGAAACGTTGGCGAGCAGCTCGTTTTTCAACTGGCGGGCCTCCTCCGCATCGCGATAACGTGCCTCGAGCTCGATGTTCTGATCTGTTAGCCTGGCGTTGGCTCGTTGCAAGTCTTCGATCAGATGGGCTTTTTGCGCGGTAGCCGCGAGCTGGTCCGCCACCAATCTCAGCAGACTGTGATCTACGGTGTCGGTCTCCCCGGGGGCGTGAAAGTAGAAGGTGAGAACGCCCAGCGGGGTGCCGCGGGGGGCGAGGGGGAGCGAAACCGCAGAGGCGAAGCCCAGTTCCCACGCCGGGTCCCACCAATCCTGAATGGAAGGGTCCGCAAAGATGTCGGAGACATCTACAGCCCGGTTCTCGGCAAAGGCCTGTCCCGTTGGGCCGTACCCCGGGCGGATGCGGAGGTCCTCGAGATACCCTGCGTACGTTTGCGGCCAGTTGTGCGCGGCAACAACCTGCAGCAATCCTTCCTCGGAGTCAAAGAGGAAAACGCAACCGAAGGCGGCTCCCACGAGGGGGCTGACCTGCTCGATAGCCAGGCGGTAGACCTCCGCCGGGCGTGATGCCGTCAGGAAGGCGCGGGCGATTTGCCCGGCCACCTGCAGCTCCCGAAGTACGCCGGCCGGCGGCTGCTCTACCGGTTCCCGCAATGCGTTCTCTCTTGACGGATGTAGCAAGACGATCTAATGTAGGGGTGAAAGCGTGTCGTACGCTGGTTTTTCCCACCTAGACGAGGAGCCTCCCGGTGAACAAGTCCGAACTGATTCAGAAACTGTCCGACAACGCCGACCTCAGCCGGTCGGACGCGCAGAAGGCGGTCGATGCTCTGTTCTCGACGAGTGATGGGATCATTGCCCGCGCTCTGAAGCAGGGAGACAAGGTTCAGATCACTGGCTTCGGCAGCTTCGAGGCCCGCCACCGTGGTGCACGCACCGGGCGTAACCCGCGTACCGGCAAGGAGATCAAGATCGGCCCTTCGACCAGTGCCGCGTTCAAAGCTGGCAAGGGTCTGCGCGATGCAATGGGCTGACGCGAACCGCCGCGCCAGAGAGCAAGGGGTCACGGCTGCGCGCCGTGGCCCTTTTTGCTGTTCGCACGGCATGAAGAAGCGCCGCCGTGCCCGCCCGCCAGCCGCCCGGGTCGAAGACTCGCTGTATCCGACTCTGGATCTGCACGGTGCTACCGCCGGGGAGGCCGTGAGAATTGCCCGGCGTTGGATCGATGCGCAACTCGCCAGCGGCGAGCGTGTCGTTCGCCTGATCACCGGGTGGGGCCGGCACTCGGCGGGGCCGCCCGTGGTCCGCGGTGAAATTGAGATGCTGCTCGCTTCGCTGCGGGGCGTGGCCGTTGACAAGTTTTCGCTCGAAACTGGCGGCGGCGTATTCCGGGTGACTCTGCGCCCCGCCCGCTCCGGCGGGGCTGCCCCGCGATCGCTGAAGCGGACCCGGCCGGCCCTGCGGGAGGACGAGCGCCGCCGGGCTCTCGAATCTCTAGATGAGCTCGGGGTCACCCCTACGCCCGAGCTCATAGAAGCGGAAGCACTCCGTCTCCGCTGCGAGGCGGGGGAGCGGTAGGCACCGCAAGGCCGCCGGGCGTTTTCAGACCCGTGAACGGATTTAGGCTTCGATGCCAAGCCTTCAATCGCCTTGGCCGCTGCCGCCCGGTGCGGGTCTGCGCGATGGCGGGCCAGAGCGGTCGTTGGTCCGCCGGCGCGGTGTGCGCATTGTCTTGCGGGTGCGGTCGCCGCCGCGGTCGTAGTCCACACGGGCGCTGCGGCCTTTGATGGTCGTTCCGTTCACCGCGCGGATCACCTTTTCGGCAACCATTGCCTGCACCTCGACGATGGAGAAGGTGTCGCGAATGTCGATTTTGCCGACCTGCGACCCGGGAATATCGGCCTCTCCCGCGATGGCACCGACCAAGTCGCCCGGCCGCGTGCCGTCCCTTTCCCCCACCCCCACGTAAAGCCGCGCCCAAGTAGCCGGTGCAGGCCCCGGGTCGTTGACGGGTGCAGCGGGCGCAGCCGCGGCGTTCGCGAGCGGCTGGCTGACCCGCGACGCGGCTTGCTGCTGCGCAGGTACCGGCCGCTTGCTACGCAGCAGCGCGGCGAGTGCCGCCGCGACTTCGAGTGCATCGAACTCATCGAGCAACGGCTCGAGTACCAGCATCTGCGCGGCCAGGTCCTCCTCTGCCAATGCTTGGCGGATCGCGTCGCGGAAGGGCTGCAGCCGCGAGACTGGCTCTTCGGAGACCACCGGCACCGGGTGCAGCGAGAGCCCGGCCAGGCCGGCGATCTCTTGAAGGTGGGGGAGCTGCCGCGGTTCCACCAGCACAAGTGCTCGCGCATCTCCGCCGTGCCGGCCGAGCAACTGCTCCGCATCTGCCGGAACGTCATAGCTAATCGAGCGGTCCGGCTCCTCTCCGGAAGTCTCGATGAGTTCGGCCCGCCCGGTGCCCGCCGTCGTGATCACCGCGTGGGCATCATCATCTTCCAATTCACCGATCACAAAGCCACGCAGAGCAAGCGATTCGGCGACCAGCGCGCCGCGCTCGTCGTTGCGGAAGAAGATGGCGGGCGGCGCTGCCTGCTGCCGCGACGAACCCAGCAAGCGCGCGAGGATCTCGATCTTCTCGCGCTCCGGGACCAGTACGTACCCGGCCTCGCCTGCTGCCGGCGCGCTCCCGCTGCCGAGAGCGGCTTCGGCTGGGTAGCGGTGCGCCTTTTTAACCCGCCGTTCAACCAAGTCCTCGATCTCGTCCGTCATGCGGGCCGTGAAGACCACCCGCTGCGCATCTTTGGGGACGTGGTCCAGCAGCGTGTCCACGGCTTGCCATCCGCCGAGGTCGTGGATAAGCGAGGCGCCGTCAATCACCAGCACTTCCAGACCGGCGAGCTTCAAAGCGGAGGCACGAACCGCGGCTAAAGCCGTTTCGGGCGAGGCGACGAGCACATCCGCCCCGCCTGTATCCGTTGCCCAGCCCGGGGCGAGCGCACCGGCGGCGAGGCCCGCGGCCTGCGCGAGCGGGACCATTCCGAGCGCGGTGTGCCCGGCCAATTCATCCGTGGGTACCAGCACCAGCGCCCGGGTACCCGGGTCGCTCTCTTCGCCGGCGGGTGCTTCCGCGCCCGCCAGCCTGTCCAGCAGGCCAAGCGAGTAGGCAAGCGTTTTGCCCGAGCCGGAGCTTGCCCGCGCCACCAGATTACCGCCCCGGCGCAGCACGGGAATTACCCCTGCCTGGAGCGCGGTGGGCACCTCGATCTCATCTTCCTCCGCAAGTTGAACCAGGGGCGCGCGGATACCAAGGCCGGCAAAACTGCTCATCTTCATCGCTTCGTTGGGCGAACTGTAAGGCTTCGAACGCGGGAATATAGGTCACGGGCGCGCCGAGCGGGAGAGCGGACGGTGCGATCCCGCGCTCGCTCGCTGCTCAATTCTCCGGGAGAGCGGTGACGACGGGGACGTCCCACTCGACCCGCGAATAGCGCGTCGCGAGCGCCGCGGCGCGGGCGGTCCGAAGCGCGCTCCTGCCCGCGGCCCCGGCGGTGGGAGCTTCCGCGACTGTGGTCATGCGGAGGGTGAACCCGACATCGAACTCTTCTACGATGCGGCCGGATGGCGGGCGCCTAAGCTCGACGATCTGGATCGCAGCGCGGGGCCACAGACCCGCCAGATCCTTTTCTGCCTGATGTTCGGCATCTGCCACCCCATACGCGGCAATCGCCGCCCGCCCCCGCCCGGAAATCGTTACCTGAAACGTCACCGCGCGCGCGAGGGCGGAACGGCGGGCGATTCGGAGTCGGGTGCGGCCGGCGGCACGCCGGAGAGACTGTCGGAGGGCGCCGCCTGCAGGGTTGGCAGGGGCTGGCGTTGAGACGCCCGCAGTTCTCGCAGGCGGCGGGCGGTTTGCGACTGCTGCAGCGGGTCGTCGCTGAGTTCGGCCACCGTCTCGAAAGAACGGATGGCGCCGACGGTATCCCCCCGCGAGAGCCGTACCTCACCCAGGCGGAAGTGGGCAACCGCGAAGCCCGGCTTCTGGCGCACCACGCGGTTCAATTGCTCCTCGGCCTCCTCGTCTAGCCGCAGGCGGAGCATTGCCAAGGCGTAGTTGA
>JBBSMO010000048.1:0-10274 GCA_038233155.1 Longimicrobiales bacterium | reverse complement strand
CAGGGCTTCATGGGTCTCGGCACTCCGGTCCTGCCGCGCCTGCCGTTGCACGCCGGCGACCGCAACCGCACC
This sequence comes from Longimicrobiales bacterium, assembly GCA_038233155.1. Taxonomy (GTDB): domain Bacteria; phylum Gemmatimonadota; class Gemmatimonadetes; order Longimicrobiales; family Longimicrobiaceae; genus JBBSMO01. Next base: position 10,202 of record JBBSMO010000048.1, on the reverse strand, counting down.
AGCCCTTTCGCCTTCACCGGCAACAAGTTCGAGTTCAGGGCGCTCGGCTCTTCGCAGTCCATCAGCTTCCCCGCGACGGTGCTAAACACCATTGTCGCCGAGGCGATCGACGAAATGTGCGAAGCGCTGCAGGCAGAGCTCGACGGAGGCTCGAACCTTCAGAAGGCTCTGCGAAGCTTGCTCGCCAAGGAAATGAAGTCGGCGCGCCGCATCGTCTTCAACGGCGACAACTACAGCGATGCCTGGCACGAGGAGGCCGAAAAAAGGGGGCTGCTCAACCTGCCCACCACGCTGGATGCGCTCGAACATCTCACCGACGACAAGAACCTCGCGCTCTTCGAAAAGTACGGCGTGCTCACCCGCCGCGAGCTCGAGTCGCGTCACGAGATCGCGCTCGACCAGTACTTCAAGACCATCAACATCGAAGGCGAGACCACGGCCGACATCGCGGGGACGATGATCCTGCCTGCGGCGGTGCGCTACCTGAACGAGCTGCTCGCCGTAGCGGACCGCACGCGCAACCTCGACATCCAGACGCCTGGAACGCTTCGCCTCATCCGCCAGGTCAGCGGCCTCGTCGACATGCTCTCGGATGCATTGGCAGAGCTGGTCCGGCAGAACGCTGAGCTGGGCGGCGACGAGCTCGAATCCAAGGCACACCACATGCGCGAGAACATCATCCCGGCCATGCGCGAGGTACGCAAGGTCGCCGACCGCCTGGAAAAGGTGGTCCCAGACGACTTTTGGCCGCTGCCGACCTACCGTGACATGCTGTTCGTGAAGTAGCGCGAACCCGGGGCGGACACAGTACCCAGATCGAAGGGCGGCCAGCGGGCCGCCCTTCTTTTGCGGATTACAAGCAGCCGGCGGCGGGTAACCGCCGTCTCAACGGCGGATGCGCCGGTTGCGAGACGCGGGTCCCACTTTTCGGAAGGATGGATCCTATTCGCTCAACGCGGCGATGAAGCCGCCGGTCATGTTGAAGTCGTCGTTGGGAATAGCATTCGAGACGTATGGGCAGCCGGATTTGCCGGGCTCACGACGAGACCGGCGGTGAAGGTGTCGGCGCCTTGTACATTGGTAGCGGTGGCTGTGTATGCAGGCTATGCTGGCGCACCTCCGTGCGGCAGGACCGGTAGTGGCCTGCCGGGGGTTTCGAAACCCCCGGCAGAGGCTGCGGGCTTTGGTGCCCCCCGGAAGCCCAGCGAACAGCAGCGCGGCTATACTGGCAGCCCCGCCATCGGTGGTTGGGTGAGCCTCCCCTTCAAATCCCTAAATCTACTGCCTCCGGCTTGTCACCACTGTAGTCGTAGAACCCCCTGCCCGATTTCCGCCCGTAGTACCCCATCGACACCATGCGCTTGAGCAGCGGCGGAGAGGCGTAGCGCTTCTCCTTGTACTCGCCGAACATGATGTCGCCGATCTTGTCGAGCGTATCGAGACCCACGAAATCGCTGAGGACGAAGGGACCCATCGGGTAGCCCGTACCGAGCTTCATCCCGGTGTCGATGTCCTCGACGGAAGCGACCCCCTGCTCGGCGGCACGGATTGCATCCATCATGTACGGCACGAGCAGCAGGTTCACCACGAACCCCGAGTTGTCCTTGCAGACGATGGGTTGCTTGCCGAGAGACCGGGCGAACTCGAGCGCGGTGTCGAGCACCTGCGGGTCGGTAGCGATCGTCTTCACCACCTCGACCAGCTTCATCACCGGCACGGGGTTGAAGAAGTGGAGCCCCACCATCCGCTCCGGCCGGTCGGTCGCCGCGGCCATATCCGCGATCGTCAGCGACGAGGTGTTGGACGCAAAGATCGTCTCCGGCCCGCACAGCTCGTCCAACTCGCGCCAAATCTCGTTCTTGAGGGCGATGTCCTCGACAATCGCCTCGATGATGATGTCGCAGTCCGCGAGATCATCGAGCTCGGTGGTACCGGTCAGCCGGCCGCTGATTTCGTCTCGCTGCGAACCCTCCATCTTCCCCTTCTCGACGGCGCGCCCGAGCTGCTTCCGCACCGCGCCGAGCCCGCGCTCGACCAGCTCGTCCGAGATTTCGCGCGCGATGGTGGTATACCCCGCCTGTGCGCACGTTTGGGCGATGCCGCTGCCCATGAGCCCCATGCCTAAAACGCCGACCTTCTTGATGTCTTCCATTGCCTTGATATTCGAGATGAGATCCGGGGCCGTTGCCTAGCCCGGCAGGCGAAAACCCCACCGTTTCCCCTTACGCTCCTGTAGCAGCTCGCCAGATTCGAGCCGGTCCAGCACGCTCTCGAGCCGCAGGCCCGCTTGTGCCGTGGTGTGCGAGTAGCCAGCACGCATTCCCCACCACACCGCGGCCGTCAGCGGCACGGCTGCGAAGGCGGCGGCCGGAGCAACCGCGATTCCCAGCACTGTCGCCGCGGCCAGCCCTCCGCCCCCGCCGCCTAGCAGCGCGCCCGTGGCGAAACCGGCACGCGCCGTGGAAAGATTGGCGCTGAGGGCGACGTAGCTCCGCCCCGCCTCCGCGGCTTCTACGACCATGCGGATCAGGGGGGCGTTGATCAGCTTCAGAGACGAGAGGCCGCGCCCGAGCTGCGCCCCAAGGCTGCTGCCGCGCTCGTAAACGGCCCAGCCGGGCTGGCGCCGCTGGAGCAACATGTGCTCGCATTCGACTAGGTAGCGCTCGAGCTGCGCCTGCGCCTGCTCCGCCGGCAGATGGACAATCCTAGAGGCGCCGATCTGCGCCTCTCCGAAGGCGCTGGCGAGCAGACCGTGCTCGGGCGCGCCGTCCGAGCGCACCTCGGCCAACGCCTGCTTCAGGTACCCGGCCGGGATGCCGAGTTCGCCGCCGATGCGCACCAGCTCGCCTTCCGATACACCCTCTCCCGTTGCGGACGAACTCGCCTGAAGCTCGACGGCACGCCGGATGACCGCCTCCATTTCGCCGGACGATAGCCGGCGCTCCGGAAGATCGCCAGGCCCAGTCGGCGGGTGCCGAGCCGGAAGCTCAGTCACTGCTCTGGCATTGCCGCGGGAATGCCGGGAGCCTGCTGCAGCGCCACCAGCAATTCGGCGTTGCTGGCCCGGTCCCCCGCGTTGCGGCCGGTGCGGCGGTAGCGGATCACGCCCCGCTCATCCAGGATGATGGCAGTCGGCAACACCGCCGCGCCGGCCTCATCTAGCACCCCCCAACGCCGCAGGGTGGCGCTGTCGGCGGCTACCACGGGAAAGCCCAGGCCGAGCTGTTGGACAGTGGCGGCTACCGCGGCGGGGTCATCTGCCGTGACTGCCACGAGGCGCGCGCCTACGGCATCGTACGAGGCGAGTTCCGCCTGCAATTCTCTCAACTGTTCCCGGCACAATCCGCAGTAGGCGCCACGGTAGAAGACGAGCACCGTCTGCCCGGCCGCCGCGCCAGCTTCCAGGTTGAAAGGCTCGCCCGTACCGAGCGTTCCCGCGAGCGGCGGGGCCAATGACCCCGTCTCTGTGCCGGCGGGCGGCAACGGCTCTCGCGTTTCCGCCGCCTCGCCACAGGCACCCAGCCCGGCGGCGAGCATGCAGGCTACCGGAAGCCAGCACAGAGCGCGCATCCGCCGGAGCACAGTCGGGAGCGGCTGCTCAGCCGCCGAAGGCCTCGACGACAACCGCGATCCCCTGGCCGCCGCCGATGCATGCCGAGCCCAGGCCGTAGCGCAATCCGCGGCGGCGCAGTTCGTGGAGCAGGTGCACGGTGATGCGCGCGCCGGAGGCGCCCAGCGGGTGCGAAACCGCGATCGCCCCGCCAGACACATTCGTCTTCTCACGGTCCAGCCCAAGCTCCTTTTCAACCGCGCAGTACTGCGAAGCGAAGGCCTCGTTGATCTCGACAAGGTCCATCTCGCCGAGTGATAACCCGCCGCGCTCGAGCGCCGCGCGGGATGCAGGCGCTGGGCCGATCCCCATGAACTTCGGCTCGACTCCGGCGACCGCCCAGGAGACCAACCGCCCCATCGGCTGCTTGTCGTTGCGTTCGGCCCACTCTGCCGAGGAGATGATCATCGCCGCGGCTCCGTCCCCGATGCCAGAGGCGTTGCCGGCCGTAACGGTCCCGCCCTCCTTGAAGTACGGCTTCAGCTTAGCCAGCGCGTCGGTCGTCGTTTCCGGCCGCATGTGCTCGTCGGCGGCAAAGGTCTTATCGCCCTTGCGGGACTTGATGGTGATCGGGACGATCTCGGCCTCGAACCGCCCCTCCTCCCACGCCTGCTCCGCTAGGCGCTGCGAGCGGTGCGCGTATTCGTCCACCGCTTCCCTCGATATGTCGTAACGGTCGGCAAGGTTCTCCGCGGTCATCGCCATCGAGCAGCCCGCGAAGGTGTCGGTGAGCGCCTCCCATAGCAGATCTTCGTAGAACTTGCCTGCCGGGCCCAGCCGCTGGTCGCCCCATCTAGCCCCGCGGATCACATGCGGCGCCTGGCTCATAGACTCCGCGCCACCACACAGCGCCACCTCCGCCTCTCCCAGCATGATCTCCATCGCCCCGTTCACCACGCTTTGGAAGCCGGAGCCGCAGAGACGATTGATGGTGAGCGCCGGGACCGTCTCAGGCAGCCCGGCGCGCAACCCGACATGGCGGGCAAGGTAGATCGCATCGGCAGAAGTTTGCAGCGCGTTGCCGAAGATCACATGACCGACATCCTCTCCGCTGATTCCTGCCCGCTCGATAGCGCCCTCCGCGGCGAAGACCCCGAGGTCGGTGGCGGAAAAGCCGCGCAAAGCACCACCAAAGGTACCGAAGCCCGTGCGGGCGGCGGAAAGAAAAACGATATCTGTGCCGGAGCCTTGAGTCGCCATAGCTGTCCAGTGGGATGAGCAAAGTGAAATCTTTCACAATATGACCGGCCGGGGGACCGGCAGTCAAGCAATCGTGAGGTACGGACGATACCTGAATCATAGCGGGCGAGCCTGCCCCGGCCCGTCCGTACACCGCCAGTTGCGCGCCGCGCGACCCGGTCCGCGCGCCGGAACCCCGCCCCTGCGGCTGGGTTACCTCCCAGACGACGCGCACGCAGAGCTCGAGTCGCATTCTCCCCTTCCTGCCCCGCCGGCAGGGGGGAGATCTTGTTTTCACCGGTTCCGCGACGGCGCCGGCATTCCCCTGATTCCATTCGCCAGCAACCGTACGATGTTCGATCCAGCCGCTCGCTCCGGAAACGAACCTTCCTCGCCGAACGCCGGGTTTGGAGATTCCCTGCCATGGCGTTGGGAAGAGATCAAGAGCAAGATTCAAAGCCGGCCGCAGCACGTGCTGTTACTTACGGTGCTGCTGGCAACGCTCGCCTTCTCGCTATGGACCGTGGCGTTTCCTGCGCCGCAGCTCAGGCATTTGTCGTATACGGAAGTCCTCGGCGCCGTAGATGCCGGCCGGGTCGAGTCGCTGGTCGTCCGCCCCGGCACCGACGTGCGCGGCGAGTGGCGCGCCGATGCGGCTAGCGACCCGCCCGGCTTCACTGCGGCCTACCCGCTGGACGATATCGATGTGATCGTCGCCCGCGCTGAGGCCGCAGGTGTAGATGTCGTGCTTCAGCAGCCCCCGAACGGCAACCGCTTCCAAAGCGCGTTGACCTTTGGCATTCAACTGCTGCTGCTGGGCGGCATCGGCTACTTTCTGTACTTGCAACTGCAGGGCCAACGTTCAGGCGGCATCGGGAGCACCAAGCCGTCGGATACCACGTTTGGCGATGTTGCCGGGACCCAGGGCGCCGCGGAGGAGCTGCGCGAGCTCGTCGACTTCCTCAAGGCGCCCGATGCATACTTAGCTGTGGGAGCCCGCGCGCCTAAGGGGGCTCTGCTCGTGGGGCCGCCGGGAACGGGAAAAACCCTGCTGGCGAGGGCCGTTGCCGGAGAAGCAGGGGTGCCTTTCTTCTCGATCTCGGGTTCCGAGGTGACCGGCTTTTTGGTCGGGCTCGGCGCCCAGCGCCTCAAGACCCTCTTCAAAAAGGCGCGCAAGCACGGCGGCGTGATCTTCATCGACGAAATCGACGCCCTAGGCCAGAAGCGGGGCAGCAACCAGGCGCACAACGAGGACGACCGTACACTCAACCAACTGCTGGTCGAGATGGACGGCTTTTCTCCCCGCGAGGGCGTGGTCGTCATCGCGGCGACCAACCGGGACGATCAACTGGATGACGCACTCACCCGCCCCGGCCGCTTCGACCGCATCGTCTCGGTCGGACTGCCCACCGCTGAAGGGCGCGAGGCGATTTTACGGCTGCACGCAGACCGGAAGCGCGTCCCCTTCGGCTCTGATGTGGATCTGGGCCGGCTCGCGCGGCTCGCTACCGGCACCAGCGGGGCCGAGCTCGAGAACCTGCTCAACGAGGCAGCGATTGCCGCGGCGCGCGAGCAGGTGACGACCGTTGGCTGGCGCCACATTGAGCAGGCGCGGGACCGGCTGCTGCTCGGCAAGGAGCGGGTCGGCTTCAAAGCGCTCGAGCGCGAGTGGCGTACCGGTGCCTTCCACGAGGCCGGCCATGTGCTAGCGGGTGTGGCCTTTTGCCCGGAAGACGGGCTGCACAAAGTCACCATCCAGCCGCGCGGCCGCGCGATGGGCGTTGCCTTCTTCGCGCCGAGCGACGACACCCATCTCTACAGCCGCAGCTATCTCGAGGGCCAGATCGTCAAAGGCCTCGCCGGCCGCGCGGCGGAAGAGCTGGTGTTCGGAGCGGATGCTATCACCAACGGCGCACAGCACGATCTGCAACAGGTGAATGGAATCGCCCGCAAGATGATCTTTCAGTTCGGTATGGGCCGCAACACAGGTCTGCTGTATCACGACGGGCAGGCGGGGAGCATGAGCGCGGGATCTCACGATGCCATGGATCAGGAGGTGCGCGCATTGTTAGATCAGATGTACGTACGGGCCAAACACCTGCTCGAGGTGAATCGCGCCGCCCTGGATGCTCTCGCCGGCGCCCTGCTCGAGCATGAAACCATAGACGGCCCGGACGCGGTCCGCATCCTCGACGAGGCGGGGTTCGCCCGCTCGGCTTTGCCCGCGGCAGCCTGACGCCCTTGCCGGCCCGCGGACGGCCGGCTACACTCGGCTTTCCCGAACGCTCCGCCCGGTGACGCTACGGGCGGAGCGTTTTTTCGCTTCCGCAGGCCTGTATCCCTGCCGCTTGTCCGCATACGCCCCGCTCCGCAGGCTGCTGTTCACACTTCCCGCCGAGCCCGCCCATACGCTCGGCGCGATGGCGCTGCGCGGCCTCGAGACGTCCGCAGCGGGGCGGGCCGCGCTGCGGCGGTCGCTGCACTGCGACGCTCCCGAACTCTTCGTACAGCGCTGGGGCCTCCGCTTCCCCACCCCGGTAGGCATGGCGGCCGGCTTCGACAAAAATGCGCGGGTGTTCAACGCCCTCGGCGCCCTCGGGTTTGGCTTTGTCGAGGTCGGTACCGTCACTGCGCTCCCCCAGCCAGGAAACCCGCGCCCGCGCCTCTTCCGCCTCCCGGCAGACGAGGCGCTGCTCAACCGGATGGGGTTCAACAATCAGGGCGCCGGGGCCGTGGCCGCGCGTCTGGCTGCCGCGCAAGTCGAACCCATCCTCGGCATCAATATCGGCAAGAGCAAGGCAGCGCCCCTGGAAGGTGCCATTGGCGACTACCTCGAGTCGTTGCGCCTGCTGGAACCCTTCGCCGCGTACCTCGTCATCAACGTCAGCTCGCCGAACACCCCCGGCCTCCGCGAGCTGCAGCAAGAGCAGGCGCTCCGCGAGTTGGTTCGTGAGATGGTGGCCGGTGCGGCAGAACTGGCGGCGGCGCGCGGCGGCACACCCCGGCCGGTGCTCGTCAAACTCGCGCCGGACCTCAGCGATCAGGCACTCGAAACGGCGGTAGATGTAGCGGCGAGTGAGGGTGCGGCCGGCCTGATCCTGGCGAACACCACCGTTCACCGTGACGACTTGCGCACCGCCGCTAAGCAACTGGCAAGCATGGGCGCGGGCGGGATCAGCGGCCGCCCTGTGCACCGCCGCGCGGCCGAGATGATCAGCCGCGCGTACCGGCAGACCAATGGCGAACTCCCCATCATCGGCGTCGGCGGTGTTTTCGACAGCGCCGGTGCGTGGCGGCTGATCGCGGCGGGCGCCTCGCTCGTGCAGCTCTACACCGGTTTTGTGTACGGCGGCCCCGGCACCGCGCTCCGCATCAACCGCGGTCTCGTGCAGCTTCTGGACGAGCGCGGCTTCCGCTCGGTTGACGAAGCCGTGGGCAGCGCCCGCGGCTGAGGCAGCAGACTGATGCTCCGCCCGCTGCGCTTCGTCCGCCACTTCGCCCGGCCCGCTGTAGGCACCGTGCGGGTCAACGAAGTGGCGATCGTGGCGGGTGGCGAGCCACTCTCCGCTACACGCTACGCGCGCGCTGGCGGGCGCGGCCTCCCCGGCTGGGTAGTGCTGCACGGCCTCTCCGTCCGAGGGCGCGGGCACCCGAGCTTGACCCGGTTCGCCGGGGCGCTCGCCGCCTCCGGCGCAGTGGTCATAATCCCCGAAATGCCGCGTTGGCAACGATTGCAGATTTCGCTGGATGCGGCGGGTGACGCGATTGCAGCCGCCGCGGACTTGCTGGATAGCGACCCGCAGACCGAACCGGGCGGAACGGGGGTGATCGGCTTCTCCTTCGGTGCCACGCAGGCAATTGTCGCGGCTACGGAGCCGCGGCTCAGCCAACGGGTCGTCAAGATTGTCGGTTTCGGCGGGTACGCTGACCTGCACCGAACCGCGCGCTGCATGGTCACCGGCGAGCACGAGTGGGAGGGCGAGCACTTCCAGCTCGATCCGGATCCGTACGGCCGCTGGATATTGGCCGCGAACTACCTGACCGGCACCCGAGGCGGCGCGGATCTCGACCGGGTTGCTCGAGCCTGCGGCCGCTTGGCGGCAGAGGCGGGCGCGTTGGGCATCGATTCGGGCGAACCCGTCTACGACGCGCGAAAGCTCGAATTGGGCGCTGAATTCGATGCGAGCGAGCGGCAGGTTTGGGATCTGCTCGCCCCCCCGGCGGCACAGAACCCGGTGCGCACCGAGGAAGCGCGGGCTCTGGCAGACCAGCTTGCCGATGCAGCGTTGCGCACCGAGCCGCGGCTGGACCCGCTGCGTTCCCTCGGCAGTCTGGCCGCCCGCGTCGTGCTCGGCCATGGCAGAACAGACCGGTTGGTGCCATTCACCGAATCGCTGCGGCTGTACCGCGCACTGCCTCCCGAGTATGCGGCGGGGGTGACGCTAACCAACCTGTTCGCCCATTCCTTTCGCGAAGCCGGGCTGCACCCGCTCTCGTACGCCCGCGAGGGCGCCCGGTTTCTACAGTTGCTCGACCGCGCACTGCGCCGGTAACCCCACAACGGTGCTACTCGCGCCGCGGCATCTCGCTGAGCACGAGCGGCGCCAGCGGGTAGTGCGCTCCGCCAAGGTGAAGCTGGAAGATGTACTCGCCCGCTACGGGAAACACGACCTTCTCCAGCGGCATCACCAGCGGCGTGCGGCGCGGAACACTCCCCGGTGTGTACGGCGGCACCTCCGTCTGCCCGGTGATTGTCAGCGCCGGCGTCTCCGTGGGGTCGAGCAGATCAATCCGAAAATCGATCGCCCCGGCCTCCGCTTCCTCCCACTGCAGCACGACGGCGAGCACCAGCCGGTCTTGTTGCGCGGGGAAGCCCGGCGCGCTGAGCCCGTGCAAGATCCCTTTTACATCCGTCTTCCCGTCCTCGCGGGCAAAAACCTGCTCGCACAGCACCGCGTACAAAATCTTCATCACGCCTGCAGTTGTGTAGTTTCGTGAGGCCAGCCAGCCAAGATCCTTCGCTTCGCTAAGGATGACAATCCCAGGGCGATCGCGCGGCCCCCCGCTCCGTCATTCTGAGGGAGCTTGCGACCGAAGAATCTCCTGCGGCAGCGGCAGCGCCTTTGGTGTACGCATGGCCCGCGACGAACCTCCGTGCAACTCCCGGCCATGGGCAACAGCAGATCCATTCGCTGCGCTCAGGATGACCACAGCCGTTGCCGCCGCGGCTCCGTCGGCAGCGGCAGCGCCTCACTGTATCAACCGCTATTTCCGGAAGCTGGAGATACGCGCAGGCGCACCGCCTGGGCGTGCGCTTCGAGCCCCTCCGCTTCCGCGATGCGGATGATGTCGCCTGCGTCTGCTGCCAGCCGCGCCGGCGAGTAGCCGATCAGGCTGGTGCGTTTGACAAAGT
>JBBSMO010000047.1:0-10315 GCA_038233155.1 Longimicrobiales bacterium | reverse complement strand
TCTACAGCGATTGGGATCTGATCCTGCTGCAGGCAGTGATCGAGCGCATCACAGCACAGCCGCTCGATGTCTTCCTGAACCAGCGCCTGTTCGAGCCGCTGGGGATGCAGCACACTACCTTTCTGCCGCACTCCGCGCTGCGCCCGTGGATCGCGCCGACCGAGCGTGACGCCAATCGCGGCGGGAAGATCTGGGGTGAGGTGCACGACCCCAACGCATGGGCGCTCGGCGGAGTCGCGGGGCACGCGGGGCTGTTTTCTACCGCGCAGGACCTTGCCATCTTCGCGCAGATGATGCTGAACGAAGGAGAGTACGCGGGCCGCCGCCTGCTGCAGCCGGCCACCGTCGCGCGGTGGACGTCACCGCAGGTCGCCGGCTCGAGCCGCGCCCTCGGCTGGGACACGCCCTCCGGCCAGTCCAGCTCGGGGCGCTTCTTCGGCCCGCGCAGCTTCGGCCACACCGGCTATACCGGCACCTCGATCTGGATCGACCCCGAAAAGGGGTTGTTCGTAGTCCTGCTGACCAACCGCGTCAACCCCACGGCCGAGAACCAGAAGCATGTGCCGCTGCGCCGCGCCGTAGCGGACGCCGTGCAGGCCGCCGTGCTGGATGCACCGCTCGTGGATTGGGAGGCGCGGCGACCAAAATGAGGCCACACTCCGAAATGGCTCCCCCACATACAGTAAGGTCGGTGAGCATATTCTTCTAGCGGCACTGGCGGCTCTCGCGCCCGCGGGCTAAGGCGCGCCTGCCGAAGAGCCTGTGGTCGCTGCTCCTGATGCCTGCTGGCGCCTCGCCGGGCCCCGGGGGGTATACCGGTCATCGCGGGGCTGACACCATCCTGTCCTATGCGGTTCGAAGGGTCACGACGAGCGTAGATACCACGGCTGATGGCGGGTGCCTATCGCTGCGGCGAAAGATTGGTACGCTCCTGGTACGTTGCTGACGGTGCGGGGATACCGCTACGTGCGATTCAGCTATCGGCTGCAACTGAGCACTACACCACAGGCTCCCGATGACCCGCCGCTTCCTCTTGTCAGGTTCTCGTCCTATGACGGCGTAGATGTCTTCGCCAAGCCGCCGCTCGAGCCGTATCCCCGAATGATCTGGGTTCACCTCGGCAGCGACTGCGAGTTTTTCCCCTACGCCGAGGTGCAGGAGGTTCGCTGAGCCAAGCGCTGAATACCTTCCGCAGGAGCTCCGTGCGCCGGCTTCGAAAATTACTGTCATGGCGAGACAACCTGCCGGTGCGGGTCGGATACGTCCGCCGCGCGCCTTTCCTCTGATCGTTCGCACGATTAGTTTGGCGGCATCTTCCACCCGCGTTCTTCGCTGCCGCCCGCGCCTCCCATGCCCGCTGTCCGAGAAAGAGTACCCGTAGTCATCGTCAAGTACGACGAAATCGCGCGGTTGATTGCCGGGCGCATCGCCTCGCTGATCCGCTCGAAGCGATCTTCCGGGGCCACGGCGGTGCTCGGTCTCGCCACGGGCAGCACGCCCATCGGCATCTACCGGGAATTGATCCGGCTGCACCGCGAGGAGGGGCTGAGTTTCGCGAACGTCATCTCGTTCAACCTGGACGAGTACTACCCGATGGCGCCGGGCAGCATCCACTCGTACCACCGGTACATGCGGGAGAACCTGTTCGAGCACATCGACATCCCGGCGGAGAACATACACATCCCGTGCGGCGACATCCCGCGCGAAGAGGGGGCGGAGCAGAACCGGCGCTACGAGCAGGCGATTACGGAAGCGGGCGGCATAGATTTCCAGATTCTCGGCATCGGCAAAACCGGCCACATCGGCTTCAACGAGCCGGGCTCGGGTGTCGAGTCGCGCACGCGGCGGCTGGCGCTGGACGTGATCACTAGGCGCGACGCGGCCGCCGATTTCTTCGGCGAAGACAATGTGCCGCACGAGGCCATCACCATGGGCGTCGCAACGATATTGGATGCGCGCGAGATCGCGCTGATCGCGACGGGCGAGCACAAAGCTGCCATCGTGCAGCGGGCGGTCGAAGGGCAACCGGACCCCGACATCGCTGCGACCTATCTGCAGCAGCACCCGAATGCGACCTTCTACCTGGACCCCGCCGCGGCCGCGGAATTGACGCGCGTCAAGACGCCGTGGGTCACGGGCGAGGTCGAATGGACGCGCGAGCGCGAGATCGAGGCGGTGATCTGGCTGAGCGAAACCGTCGGCAAGTCGGTGCTCAAGCTCGAGACCAACGACTACCGCGAGCACCACCTTTCGCCGCTGGTGGCCCGCTACGGGTCGGCGGGGCCGCTGAACGGCGAGGTGTTCAACGCGCTGATCTCGAAGATCCGTGGCCGGAGTAAGCTGCCGCGCGAGAAGCGCATCATTGTCTTCTCGCCGCACCCGGACGACGACGTTATCTCGGCCGGCGGCATTCTCAACAAGCTGCACCAGAACGACAACGACATCGTCGTCGCGTACCAAACGTCCGGCAACATCGCCGTGTTCGACCATGAGGTGCGGCGCTATCTCGACTTTCTGAGGCGGTTCGGGCGCGACTTCTCGATCGGCAGCCGGAAGGTCGGCGCGCTGATCGACGAGATGGAGCACTTCCTCTTCGCCAAATCAGCGGGCGAGGTGGACATCGAGCCGGTGCGCGAGATCAAGCAGTCGATCCGCGAGGCCGAGGCGGTGTCTGGCATCCAGACCATCGGGATGAGCCGCGACCAGGCGCGCTTTCTGGATCTGCCTTTTTATCAGACCGGCAAGGTTCGCAAGGACCCTATCGGGCCAGAAGATGTGCGCATTACTCTGAATTTGCTTCGCGAGCACCGCCCTGAAATGATATTGGTAGCGGGCGACCTGTCGGACCCGCACGGCACGCACCGCATGTGCCTCGAGGCGGTCGAGGGCGCTCTGGCGCAGTACCAGGGTCCGCCGCCCGAGGTTTGGTATTATCGCGGCGCCTGGCAGGAGTGGTCCATCGCGGAGGCCGATGTGCTCGTCCCGATGTCCGAAGATGAGCTGCGCACCAAGATCAACGCCATCTTCAAACATCAAAGCCAGAAGGACCGCGCGCCGTTCCCGGGGCAGGATGACCGCGAGTTCTGGCAGCGTGTAGAGGATCGCAACAAGTCCACCGCCGCAGTGGTGGACCGGCTGGGGCTGCCCGAGTACTTTGCGATGGAGGCGTACGTGGTGCGGCAAGACGGCAAGCGGCCGGAGACGACAATCATTCCCACGAGCGCCCTGGGCAGCAGGCATGACGCGGATGCTGCGGCGGAAGGGGAACTGGCGGATGTTTCCTTCTCCGGGACTGCCACCCGGTGAGCGACGGCTTCACTACGCTGGATGCGGTGGTGATCGCCGCCTATATCGCGGCGGTCACGGCGTGGGGCGTTTGGCTAGGGCGGGGCCAGGAGGGGGCAAGCGACTACTTCCTTGGCGATCGCGATCTGCCGTGGGGGGCGGTGCTCTTCAGCGTGGTGGCGACCGAGACGAGCACGCTGACCTTTCTGAGTATTCCCGGGCTTGCGTACGCGACCGATCTGAGCTTTTTGCAGATTACCATCGGGTATTTCATCGGCCGCGTCATTGTCGCCTATCTCTTTCTCCCCGCGTACTATCGCGGCGAATTGGCGACGGCGTACGCGCTGCTCGAGCAGCGCTTCGGCTTAGCGACCCGCCGCTACGCGTCGGTGATCTTCATGGTCACGCGCGCATTGGCGGACGGGGTCCGCCTCTTCGCGACCGCCATCCCCCTCGCGCTGATTACCGGCTGGAGCTACCCTGCCTCGATTGGCGCGATCGGGGTGCTCACGCTGCTGTACACGTACTACGGCGGCATCCGCTCGGTGGTATGGGTAGATGCGCTGCAGATGGTCGTCTACATTGGCGGCGCGGTCGCCGCGCTGGTGATCCTTTCGGGTGATTTGCCCGGCGGGTTGAGCGGCCTGTGGACGGATGCGGGGGCGGCGGGTAAGCTCGAGCTGCTCCGCCTCGACTGGGATCTGTCGGAACCCTACACCCTCTGGGCCGGTCTTGTCGGTGGCGCCTTTCTCTCGATGGCTTCTCACGGCACCGATCAACTGATCGTGCAACGGCTGCTTACCTGCCGCGACCTGCGGCGGAGCCGGCTGGCGCTGATCGGGTCAGGGTTCATGGTGATCGCACAGTTCGCTCTCTTCCTCGTGATCGGCCTCGGGCTCTGGAGCTTTTACGAAGCCCGCGAGTTCGGGCGCACGGATGAAATCTTCGCCACCTTCATCATCCAGCAGTTGCCGCCGGGGCTGACGGGGCTGGTGATCGCGGCTATTTTCGCTGCCGCCATGTCTTCGCTCTCTTCTTCGCTCAATTCGCTTGCTTCGGCTTCCGCGTACGATCTCTACGCGCCGCTGCGCAACCCCTCCGAAGCGCAACTGCTGCGGGTCGGCCGCCGCTTCACTCTGTTTTGGGGCGTCGTGCTGGTTGGCGGCGCGCTGCTCGTGCGCTCGCGCGACACGCCGGTGGTAGAGCTCGGGCTGGCGATCGCCTCGTTCACCTACGGCGGCCTGCTCGGCGTTTTCCTGCTCGCGACCTTCAGCCGCCGCGCGACGCAGCGGGATGCTGTGACCGCCATCTCCGTCGGCCTGCTGGCGATGAGCGTGGTGGTGTTCGGCGGGATGTACGCGGCCGCGGCCTCGGGGATCGGGTGGAGCACGGGCGCGGCTGCAATCCGCCGCCTCTCGTTGATAGCCTGGCCGTGGCACGTCGTGTTGGGAACGCTGGTTACGCTCTGTACGGGGTTGCTGCTCGCGTGGCGCCGGCCGCGCATTGCCGGACCAGACACACGCCCCGCTACACGGCAGGCGCCGGAGAGTGTTCATGGCTGAGAGTGCTTCAATGGATGCCGGTTCAGGAACCGGCCGTCCGCCCGGTACAATGCCCTACCTGATTGGCGTGGACGGCGGTGGTACACGTACCACCGTGGTGATTGCCGATGCCGCGGGGGCCGAGCTGCACCGCGGACAAGGACCGCCCGGCCTGGTAGATCCCCGCAACCCCGCGGCGACCGCCGAGGCGCTGGCCGGGGTAATCGGCGGCATCGTCTCGCGGGCGGGCTGCGATCCACCCGCCGCCGCTCTTTGCGCTGGCCTCGCAGGCGCCGCGTACGCTGCCGAGCGCGAGGCGGTCACCTCTGTGCTGCTGGCTTCGGGGCTGGCGCGGCGGGTCGTCGTACGCACCGATGGCGAGATTGCACTCGAGGCGGCGTTCGGGGGAGGACCGGGGATTCTCCTGATCTCTGGTACCGGTTCGACGGCCTACGCGCGTTCGGATCTGGGCGCCACCGCGCGCTGCGGCGGGTGGGGAATGTGGGTGGGAGACGAAGGCAGCGGCTACGCCATCGGCCGTGCGGCACTGCGTGCGGCACTGCAGGCCTCCGATGGCCGCGGCCCGCCCACTTCACTGCTCGAGCTGCTGTTGCATGATCTGCAGCTTCCGGAGCCTTCGGCGGTGCCACCATGGATCGGGCGCGCGTCCAAAGCTCAGGTGGCCGCACTGGTGCCGCTCGTCATCGACGTTGCAGCCGCGGGTGATGAGGTCGCCAAAGCTCTGCTCGAACAGGCCGCCGAGCAGCTCGCGCGGCACGGGGATGCGCTCGCGGATCGCTTCTCCCCGTGGAATAACCCGCCCTCCGTGGTCCTGTCAGGCGGCGTCGCGGCGAGCCCTGGCTTTCGCCCCTTCCTTCAACCTCAACTCGAACGGTTTCTTCCGTGGTGCCCCGTCATTGAGCCAGCCGCCAGCCCGGTCATGGGTGCCGTGCGGATCGCGACGGCTCAAGCGCTGGCCCGCCCGGGCACTGGCAGCGGCCATGCCGCGCCGTAGCCCGCGCGCAACGCGTCCCAGTCTTCCGCCCGCAATGCCACCCCGAGCTTTTTGGCGGAGCGCTGGAAGCGGCGCAGCCCGCGACCCCGTAGCGTTGCCGACAGCGCTTGTTCATGTACCCGCGCCCGGTCAAAGTCTAGCAGGTAGACCAGCGGGCCGCCGACCAGCGGACCGCTGTCTGGGGCGACAAGCACATTGCGCAGATTGAGGTCGCGGTGCTCGATGCCCGCTGCGTGGAGGGTAGCGAGCTGGCAGCCGAGCTCCCGGAGCAGTGCGTCCCTGGCGGGTGCGTCCGCCCCTGGCAGCCAGTCCGCGAGATCCGCGGCATCGGGGATCCAACGGGATGCGAGCGCGGCAGTGTAGCCGATTCTCCAACGCCGCTCGGCTGCAGCGAGGACCAGCGGTGTGCGCACACCTGCGACCCGCGCATATTCGGTCGCCCGCAGCTCATCCCGGGCACGGCGCCCCGCCCAGTAGCGGGATTGGTTCAGGTGCCGCAGGAAGCCGCCGCGCCGGTATGCGCGGACGAGCACCCGTTCCCCGCTAGCGGCGGTGACCAGCCGGTGCGGCGTTCGTCCGCCCGGTACCGTTTGGGACGACGGCGGCTCCGGGTGAGCAGGATCGAGGGCAGCCCGCATCGCGGCGGCGACGGCGCCATTCTCGGCACCCGCTGAGCCCGGGCTCTCGAAGCAGGCGGCCCAGCCGGTGCGCACCAGCATCTGGGTCGCGTCCTGGTCCAGCACTTCGAACTCCTCGGCAAGGGAATCACGGTTCATGCGGCAACCTCTGCGCCGGCAGCCAGGCTGTCAAACCGGACCCGCTTAGTCCTACCGGTGTATCGTCCGGTTTGCTCCAAAGCCCCTTACTTCCCCCCGCACGCATGGCGGTTTCCCCCAAGCGATTGCTCTGGGTCGATGATGAAATCGACCTTTTGCGCCCGCACCTGCTCTTTCTGCAGGGGCGGGGCTACCACGTAGACAGCGTCTCGAATGGTGACGACGCTCTCGCGCTGCTCCGGGGCGCGGCGTACGACCTGGTCCTGCTGGATGAGCACATGGCCGGTCGCTCCGGCATCGAGGTGTTCGACGAGCTGCGGCAGCTCGACCCGCTGGTGCCCGTTGTCATGGTCACCAAGAGCGAGGACGACCACACCATGCGCGAGGCCATCGGGCGGCGGGTAGCAGACTACCTCGTCAAGCCTACGTCGCCGCGGCAGGTACTCTCGGTGGTCACGCGGCTGCTCGAGGGCGAGAGCATTCAGCAGGAGCACGTATCGCGCGAATTCGCGACCCGCTTCCGGGAGCTGAACGCGCTGCGCGGTACGCAGCGGCATTGGCGCGAGTGGGCGGCGATTTATTCGGAGATGGTGACCTGGGAGCTGCGGCTCCGCGCCGCGGGCGAGACCGCCCTGGTGTCGACTCTCGATACGCTCCTCGATGACCTGCGGCGTGAGTTCGGCCAGTTCGTCGCCGGCAGCTACGGCGGGTGGACCAACGGCGCGGAAGACCGGCCTACGCTCTCTCCCGATGTGGTTCCGCACTTTCTCGCGCCGCTGCTCGCCGGCAGCCCCACGGTGCTCTTCGTGGTCATCGATTGCCTGCGCCTGGACCAGTGGCGGGTGCTCATGCCTCTGCTCGCCACCGCCTTCGAAATCGAGGAAGCGCTCTACTATTCGATTCTGCCCACGGCGACTCCGTTCTCCCGCAACGCGATTTTCGCCGGTCTGTACCCTGACGAGATTGCGGCCGAGTACCCGGATTGGGGCGACTGGAACAGCGAGGGGAGTCTGAACGCCTTTGAGGATCAGTTGCTGCACCGCCAGATGCAGAGGCTCACGGGAAACCGCATACCCATCCATTACGAGAAGATCTTCAGCGCCAGCGACGGCACCCAGATGGTGACCCGCCTGCCCGCGCACTTGTCGCAGCCCGGTGTGACCGCGCTGGTGTTCAACTTCGTAGACCTGCTGACGCACGGCCGGTCGGAGTCCGCGGTGCTCCGCGAGGTTGCGCGCGACAAGGAGGCGCTGCGCGCATTGACGCGGCAGTGGTTCGAGCGTTCCGCAGCCTTCGCCGGAATCAAAGTGGCGGCGCGGCAGGGGGTGCCGGTTCTGCTCACCACCGACCATGGCTCGATTCATTGCCATCGACCGGCTACCGTGTACGCGAAGCGCGATACCACGCAGAACCTGCGCTACAAGTTCGGGGACGATTTGCGGGCCGAGGACCCGTCGCTCGCCTTTTCGACTTCAGATGCACGCGTCCTGCGCCTGCCCCCCGGCCGTGCCGCCACCAACTACCTGCTAGGGCTGGAAGATACCTTCTTCGTGTATCCGACCAAGCTGCGCCAATACCAGGCGCGCTACCGTGGCAGCTTTCTGCACGGGGGCGTAAGCCCGGAAGAGATGATCCTGCCCATCGCGCTGCTGACTCCGCGATGAGGCTGTACGGGCGGATTCTCGGCTACCTGCGCCCCCATCGCGGCCTGTTTCTCCTGTCGGTGCTGGCGATGATCATCTTCGCCGCCCTCGACGCCTTCAGCTTCACGCTGCTGATTCCCTTTCTCGACGTGCTCTTCCGCGGCGAGGGTCCAGCGGGCGGGGTCTTCGGCGATGGCGGCGGCCCGGTGCACCGGATGCTTGCCTGGGTGCTCGGCGGCCTCGTCTACGGCGTTCCGCCGATGACTGCGCTGCGCAACGTGGTGCTCGTGCTATTCGGCGTGTTTCTGCTGAAGAACCTCGCCGCATACATCCAGCAGTACACCGTCGCCATGATCGAGGGCCGGGTTACGCGCGATCTGCGCAACGGCATCTACGAACATCTGATGCGCCTGGATTTCCCCTTCTTCCAGCGTACGCGCGCGGGCCAGTTGATCTCGCGCGTGACGATGGATGTGGACCAGATCCGCACCTTGGTGACCGGCAATCTAGCAAAGGCGCTGTCGTCTGTCTTCCAGGTCATCTTCTTTCTCGCGGTTCTGCTCTTCCTGTCCTGGAAGCTGACGCTCGTGGCACTGCTCTTTCTGCCGCCGATGTTGGGCCTGTGGGGGCGATTCCGCAAGCGCCTGCGAACGGGGGTGCTGCGCGTGCTCGATGCGGTTGGCGAGCTGTCCGGCCAGATCCAGGAAACCGTCAGCGGCATCCGCCTGGTGAAGGCATCGGGCGCCGAGGGGTGGGAGTCCGAACGATTTCGTGCGCTTACACGCCAGCACTACAAGGCGTACATTCGCAACGAACGGTGGCGGCGCTTTTTCGGCCCTGCAACGGAGATGATCATCGCTACGGCGGTGCTCGTCCTGCTCTGGTTCGGCAGCTATCTGGTGCTCCGCGAGGGGTCGCTTTCCGCGGAAGATTTCCTCGTCGCCCTAGGGCTGGCGATGAAGCTGATGGCCCCCGCCAAGTACCTAGGCAACTTTCCCGCTCTGGTGCAGCCGGGGCTCGCCGCCGCCGAGCGCGCTTTCGAACTGCTGGACGCGCGCCCGCAGGTGCTCAGCGCACCGGGTGCCCAGCCGGTGACCGGCTTCCATCGAAGCCTGTCGTTGCGTGATGTAGGCTTCGGCTACGGGGAAGATGAGCCGGTTCTCTCGGGTATCGATCTGGACATAGCGCCGGGAGATGTGGTTGCGCTGGTCGGGCCGAGCGGGGCGGGGAAGAGCACCCTTGCCGATTTGCTGCCGCGCTTCCACGACCCGGCCACCGGTTCGATTACCCTAGATGGCGTAGAGCTGCGGCAGCTCCGCCTCGCTGAGCTGCGGGCGCTGTTCGGAATCGTGACGCAGGAGACCATTCTCTTCCATGATACGGTACGCGCGAACATCGCGTACGGTCTGCCGGATGCGCCGCAAGCCGCGGTCGAAGAGGCGGCGCGCGCCGCGAACGCGCACGAGTTCATCGCCGGGCTGCCGCTCGGCTACGACACCCCGCTCGGGGAGCGCGGCGTGCGTCTCTCGGGCGGCCAGCGACAGCGGATCGCCATCGCCCGCGCGCTGCTCCGCAACCCGCCCGTCTTGATATTGGATGAAGCTACTAGCGCTCTGGACACCGCCAGCGAGCGCCTCGTCCAGCAGGCGATAGACGACTTGCTCGAGGACCGCACCGTGCTCGTGATCGCCCACCGTCTATCCACGGTTCGCCGCGCCGACCAGATCTTGGTACTCGAGCACGGCCGCATCGTGCAACGCGGGACGCACGACGAGCTCCTCGCCCGCGGCGGCCTCTACCGCCATTTGTACGAGCTGCAATTCGCCGGGTCGGCCGAGTTGAATGTATAGTGTAGAATATTGCAGCTACCCCACATGCATTCTTCCCGCACCTGTTATCCTGAGGGAGCTTGCGACCGAAGGATCTCCGGACCGCCGAGTCAAGATCAAGCCAAGCAGCCACGCTCCTTCAATAGCCCTTTAGAGCACCACCTCAAACCCAAGAACCGAAATCCGAGCGTCAGAATCGCAGCATCTTTCCGTTCCTCTGCTCGAC
>JBBSMO010000046.1:0-10344 GCA_038233155.1 Longimicrobiales bacterium | reverse complement strand
CTGGAGCGCGACATCGCGGGCGACCTGGGCGTGGGGCTCGGTGGGCGGATCACCTGGGACGTGCAGGGCGTCGAGATCCCGACGGTGGTGACCTCATTGCGCGAGGTGGACTGGGCGCGCTTCGAGCCCAATTTCTTTGCGGTGTTTCCGCCGGAAGCATTGGCGGGCGCGCCGACGACGCGCGTGATGCTGTCGCGCAGCGCGGACCCGGCCGAGCGCGCGCGCGTGCAGCGCGACCTGGTGCAGCGCTTTTCCAACATCGCCGTGCTGGACCTGACGCAGCTCCTGGCGGCGCTAAATCAGGTGATCGATCGGGTGTCGCTGGTGATCCGCTTTCTGGCCGGGTTCAGCATTGCCACCGGTTTCATCGTGCTGCTCGGCGCGATCGCGACCGGGCGGCTGCAGCGGATCCGCGAGAGCGTGCTGCTCAAGACGCTCGGCGCGACCCGCCGCCAGATCCGCGCGATCCTGCTCGTCGAGTACCTGGCGCTGGGGCTGCTGGCGAGCGGGGTGGGGGTGCTGCTCGCGACGGGGGCGGGGTGGGTGCTGGCACGGTGGCAGTTCGAGGTGCCATTTGCGGTGCCGGTCCTTTCTCTGCTCGCGCTCGCGGCGGTGGTTACGCTGCTGGCGGTGGTCGTCGGGGCATGGAGCAGCCGCGAGGTGTACCGGCACACCCCGCTCGAGGCGTTGCGGGAGGGGTGAAGCCCGGAGCGTCGGTCACGGCTGCCTCTGCCGGTCGATCCAGAGGCGGACGGCGATCACGGATGCAGCCGCCTGGCCGATGTTGTACGCGACCAGATCGTACGGCTCATCCGATGGGGCGATCAGGCCGACCAGCCCGCCCAACACCGCACCCGTCCCGATCCCCGCGACCGCGCCGAGCAGCGCCGGCCGGAATGAGCTGCTGCGGCTGATCTTTGACACCCCGTCCCAGAATCCGGAGACCGCGGGCTCTTCCGCCACGCCGGCGACCGCCAGCGCCGTTCCCAAGCTGCTCCCGGCGCCCAGCAGCAGGTAATCGACCACGTCGGTGTCGTTGGGACAGTCGATGCACCCGGTTGTGGCGAGTGTCACCGCGCTGGCGGCGACAAAGCCGGAGAGCAGCCCCAGCGCGGAACCGAAGGTGCCGCCGACCGTCATCATCGCGTACTGGGCACCCGAAAGCTCCGGCGGCGGGAGTGGTGGGGCGGTAAAGGACGGAAGCAGCCGATCGGGCTCCACCGGGTTGCTCGGGGCGGCAATCCAAGGTTTCGGGAGGGACATTCGCTGAGCCGACCCCGGAGCGGGCAGCGCGAGCAGGCCGGCCAGAGCCAACGCGAGGATGCATTTCATATTGCAAAGATGTCGCGACGGTGCGGCGCCTGAGCGGCACCGCACCGGTCGGGAAGGTCGGACCGTCGCACCTTACGGGCACTTCAGTGCGTAGGCAGCTTCGGTCGTGAGAAAAAAGATGCGATCGTCGTGCACGGCGAAGCCGGAGGTGGGGTGTTCATTCCCCTCGAACATGGTGCCGAGGAGTTTCCCACTGTGGCGGTCCACGATGCCAAGGCCCAGGAAATTGTTGAATACCGCGTTGCCGCAGACCGCATGAAACACACTGCTCCCCATCGCCGGCCGCGTCTTCCAGATCACTCGACCGGTCTGCAGATCCATGGCGTACACATACGTATCCGCCCCCGATGCGTACGCCACATCTCCGACCGCGATCGGGGGAGCTTCGGGTCCCGGAAATCCCAGTTCGGTAGGGGTGCGCCAAACCTCCCTGCCGGTGAAACGGTCCACCGCGTAGAATGCGTTGCCGCGGTGATCGCTGGCCAGCAGCAGGCGCCCCGCCACTGTGGGTGCGCCGATGATGCCGTGCGGATCCTGCCCGGTCCCGTTCTCATGGCGCCACAGCTCGCGCCCGGTATCCCGGTCCAACGCAACGATGATCCCGGTTGCCAGGTAGCCATTCTGTGAGTAGGCCCGCTCCACCGCGGCGTACACGGTATCCCCGCTGATAGAGATTCCCTTGACCAGGCTCTCGTACGGCCAGCCGGGGCCGAGATCTACGACCCAGAGCGGTTGACCGGTTTCGACGTTCAGAGCGTAAACCCGGTGATTGCGGGTGCCGACATAAAAGGCATGCTCATCCGCGGTGTTCTGGCTGAGCGACGCATCGGCATCCAGCGGAGCGCGCCACAGCTCGCGCCCGGTCTCCGCATCGAAGGCGAAGGCAACGGCCTCGGCGGCGAACACCCGCCCGTCCTGCACGTCCACATAGGTCGGGATCGAGGAGGTAAAGCGTGAACTCTTCCACACGAGTGCGCCCGTTTCTCTATCAAACGCTGCCACACCGGTTCCGGTGATGTAAAAATGATCGCCATCTGTTATGGGTACGCTGATTGTACCTGCGAACCTTTCCGCAACCGGAGTCCGCCAGAGCACTTCAGCGGGACCCCTGCGGCCTCCCGCGGTGACATCCTGGCATGCTGCATTCATCAGCGCTAATCCGCCGAGCAGAGTGGCCGGGGCGCCAAAGCGCCCCAAGCCGAAACGAAGGAAGTATTTCACCTTTACTGCCTCCGGGCCGCACCGAACTTATACTGCAGCAAGTAATTCAATCGCTCGCGCGTATAGCTGCTCTTGGTTTCTCCGACATGAGAGTCTCCCGCTACGACATAGTTTTCCAGAGCGTACGGGTAGATCTGCGAAGGTCCATGTACGATCCCGTCCGACTTTGTTCCCGGTGCGGTGAACCGATCCCACCAGCGATCCGCGGAATCCATTGCACGGTGAGCGTTGCCGCAGGTCGCGGTCAACCAGAACTGGCCGAAAAAAATGGAGCCGTAATTGCAAATCCGCAGCCCCTGGTACGTGTACTCGGTCCAGCGCACCAGATTGCGCCCGCCCCATTTATCTTCCGGGTTGGCGGCGAAATCACCGACCAGCCGCATGGGCATCCAGCGTTTCTTCGGGTAGTGCTGGATGCCGTACCGGGCAAAGCCTTCGGATTGCGAGTTCAGGTACGAGAGCGAGCTGCTGCTGGGCTGCAGATCCTGTGTGGCGGGGGCATAGGCGTCCATGATGCCCGTCACCCATGTGTCCAGTGCTTTTTGATCACATAGCTGGTGATGTGGCAGCTCGCGTCCAGAAACCGTGTGCCGCACCGGCCAGCGGCGCCGAGCAAGCTGTACAAGCCGTTGACGCCACCTTTCTTCATATTCCGCGCGAGAATGGCGCCCCGGTGCGGGGTGCCCAAGGAGACTACGCCCTCGATCATGTAGCCTTTACCCTGGCTGCGAAAGCGCTGGGCGGTGTAGCGGGAGACGAGCCCGCCCTGGCTGTGCCCGATCAGAACAAACCCGCTCTGGCCCGTGTTGGTCAGGCGGTTCATCTGAGCATAGCTCTGGTTGGAATGGCTATCTTTCCAGGCAAGGCTCGGGACCAGTTCCTTGTTGAGTTGCCAGTCGCACCGAAGCCATCCCTTCATTCGCGTCCAGGTCATGCTGTCAGCGGCGAGCCCGTGTTGCAGCACGATGTTCTGTCCGCCGGCCACGGCACCGCATGGATCGGTATAACTTGTACCACCGCCGGTGCCCCCGCCGCCCGAGCCATCACACGGATTACCGTACTCGTCAACGATGCAGCTTTCCACAAACGATGGAGCCGTGGGTACGGACAGCGCTACCGAGCCCTTGGATTTTTCGCGTTGCTCCTTACGCTTTTTGTCCTCTTCTTTGTTTTCGTGCCAGGTCACATTCTTGAACTGGACCCGCTGCTTTTCTTTGATCGTGGCCTTGTCAGTTACCGTCTCGGACTCGACCAGCACCTCTTCCAGCACGTACTTGTCGCCCTGCTTGGCGTAGGTACGAGTGATCTTGCCCTCTTGCTTGGTGAGCTTTTCGCCGTCCCCGGATGTCTGGGAGAGCAGCGCGCCCCCGGCGGGTGCAGATGCGACGTCGGCGAGGGAGGCCGTGATCCGCAGGCGATCTTCGCCAATCCGTTGGGCGGTGCCCGGCTGCCCCACGATGCTGAACCGGGCACCCATGGCCGCTCCCCGGCTGTACACTTTGTCAGTCGCCGTCGCGTCAATCAGGATCCCGTCGGTTACTTGCGCACCTTCATACGCCAGACCTTCCATGGGGCTGTTGCTGGGTGCGCCATCAGGAACTGTGACCGCGAGACGGTTGCCATACCCATCGTAGATGCTGTGCTGCGCACCCAGCGATTTCACCGTCCGGGTCTCGTCCGCCAGATCCAGGTACGGGTCGGGCTCGGTATCACGTTCATAAACGTTCACAATGGCGCGATCGTATACATCGTACCCAGCCTCGATGTGGACCTGCTCGTCGGGTGGGGCAATCGTGAGGGCTGTGGTGCTCTGGTTGGTGACCGGATCGAAGACAGGCGTGGTGGTCTGGACAACGGTCGTGTAGTCGAGCACCGCGTCGGACGCGACATAGGTATCGTTCCTGTCGATCGCAGCATCATAGATCGCATAGGCATGCGATGGCTCCATCCGGTCCCTGTGCAGCAGGGCTCGAGCTTTCCAGGGGCGAAGGAGCATCATTGCATGCACTGAGAAGTGCGGCAACGCTCAGGCCGAGCACCAACCGGCAGGTGGTGAAGCGGTACGCGAACATTGGTTTTCCTGAAAGGAAGTGAACCACGATCCTGCGGGAATTTCTGCACCGAGCCGGGAAACGGATCGCTACGAGTGGTGGGCTATTCCTCCGTGGGTTTGGTGCGGCTTTCGCGCGGCGGGGGGCACCGGGAGCCGCTGGTGAAAAGATGGACCGGAAGGGCACGGTGTGGAATGTAAATGGCTGGCTCCGGGAATGCAATGGTTGCGAGTAGCCTTGCGTGTGGCGACTGCACGCCGCACGACGGAATATTCCCGAGCTCCGTCCGAGACCAGCAACCTGGAATGGCGCTTCGCCAGCCGTGAACCGCACGACCAGCCGTTTGCCTCTGCCGGAGCAGGATTTGCGGCGTACTGGACCAGGCCACCACAACCAGCAGAGGGTCTCTTGAGCCAGTCCGCCCGCACCTCCATCGAAAGCGCCTTCGATCGCGCGCGCGCCAAGCTCGGCATCCGCACCGAGTTCCCGGCGGCCGGGCTCCGCGAAGCGGAGCAGATCGCCAGCGAGCGGGACCCCGCTCGGTCCGCCGCGCACGCCGATCGCACGGCTCTGCCGTTTGTCACGGTCGACCCGCCGGGCAGCCGCGATCTGGACCAGGCGGTCCACGCGGAGCGGCAGGGTGACGGTTATCGGCTCCGCTACGCGATCGCCGACGTGGGGTTCTGGGTGGATCGTGGAAGCGCCGTGGAAGCGGAGGCCTGGCGTCGCGGCGTCACGATGTACGCACCCGACGAGAAGCAGCCGCTGTATCCACCCGCGCTGTCCGAAGGAGCCGCGAGCTTGCTGCCCGACCGGGTCACGCCCGCGGTTCTGTTCTCGTTCGAGTTGGATCAGCGCGCCGCGCTGGTCTCCAGCAAGATCGAGCGCGCACGGATACGCAGCCGCGCCCAGCTCACCTACCGCGATTTGCTGGGGCACGTCGAAGAGGGGTCTACCCGACGGACCGACAGCCTGCCGTGGTCCGAAACGCTTGCGCTCGTGGCGGAGATCGGCCGGAAGCGGCGGGCACTCGAAGCGGAGCGCGGCGGTGTATCGCTCCCGATTCGGGAACAGCACGTGGAGCGCCGTGCGGCGGAACGACTCGGCTACGTGCTCATCTACGAGGAACCGAACGCGGCAGAGCAGTGGAACGTACAGATCTCGCTGCTGACCGGGCACTCCGCCGCGCTGCGGATGCTCGATGCCGGGGTCGGGCTGCTCCGCACCCTCGCGCCGGCCGACCCGGCGGAGATCGAAAAGCTACGTCTCGCAGCGCGTACCCTCGGCGTCCGGTGGCCCGAGGAGCAGTCGTATGCGGAGTTTGTCCGGCAGCTCGATCCGCAGAATCCCACGACCGAGGCGCTGGTCTGGCAGGCGCGGCGGGTGATGCGCGGCGCTGGTTATCTCGCATTCTCTGGTGAGTTGCCGCCGCATCCGGAGCACGCGGCGCTGGCCTTCGCGTATGCCCACTGCACTGCGCCGCTCCGCCGCCTCGCCGACCGCTACGTGCTCGACCTGCTCCTGGTTCTCGCCGCCGGCGAACAGCCCCCGGCGGAGCACGTCGCCACGCTCTTCAAGCTCCCGCCGGTCATGGAAGCCGGCGACCGCCGGGACGGGCGCCTGCTCCGCTGCGTCGTCGATCTCGCGGAAGCGTACACGCTGCGGGACCGCGTCGGCGAACAATTCGCCGCGACGGTGCTCGGCAGCTCGGAACGCGGCGTCGAGGTGCAGATCGAGCAACCGCCGGTGCGGACCCGCATCGATGCGGGCGATCAGCCCGCGCCGCCGCTGGGAGAAGATGTCACGGTGCGCCTCACGGATGTGGATGTGGAGACCGCGCGTGTCACATTTCTTCTGGACTCCGAGGCGCCCACGGATACAGGTTCCCCTTCTCCGCAACCCTGAAGTGGATCTGATGCACGTGAGATCCGTTCGCTGGCGAAAGTTGGCGTTGGTTGCCGCCGCGCTCGCTGTCCCCGTGGGCTGCGCGCCCGCCGCCCCGCCCGCCCCGGTCCCGACGCCCGCTGACGTGTACGCGCCGCACCGGGTTTATGACAGCCGCGCCGCGCGCTGGATCGGTTTCGACGAGATGCTCGACCGGCTGGCCGACGCAGACGCGGTGTTCGTCGGCGAGCAGCACGATGACCCGGGCACGCACCGGCTCGAGCTCGCGCTGCTGGAAGGGCTCGCCCGCCGCCGCGACCGTGTCATGATCGGGCTGGAGATGTTCGAGCGCGACACGCAGCCGCTGCTCGACCGCTACCTGGCCGGGGGGGTCGCCGAAGCGGAGTTCGTGTCGGGCGCCCGCGCCTGGCCGAACTACGCGACGGACTACCGGCCGCTGGTCGAGTTCGCGCGCTCGCGGGGCTGGCCGGTGGTGGCGACCAGCGTTCCGCGCCCGCTCGCGGCCCGCGTCGCGCGCGAGGGGGTCGGGGCGATGGATGCTCTGCCGCCCGCCGAGCGTGCGCTCGCCGCCGCGGAGATCCGCTGCCCGAGGGACGCCTACTACGAGCGCTTCGTCCGCACCATGGGCGCGCACCCCGGCAGCGGGCACGGCAGCGGCGCGACTGGCAGCGCGGACGCAACCGCGATGATCGACCGCTTCTACGCCGCGCAGTGTGTCAAGGACGAGACCATGGCCGAGTCGGTCGCGGCGACGCTGCGGCGCACCGAGCCGGCCGCACTGCTGGTTCACTTCAACGGCGGCTTCCACTCGGATTTCCGCCTCGGCATCGTGCCGCGCGTCGAGCGCCGGAGGCCGGACGCGCGCGTGGTGACCGTGACTGCGATCCCCGTCCCGGATCTGAGTACCGTCAAGGTCGGAGACTACGCCGGGCGCGCGGACTTTCTGCTGTTCACGCGCGCACCGGAGCAGCGCTCGCCGGGAGCGGTGCCTCGCTGATCGGCGGATCGGGCCGAGCGGCGGTGCCCGCGCTTGCCGTCAGCACCACCCCGCGAACGCCCGCGTCACATCCGCCGGCCGCTCGAATCGCCACTCCGGCGCGAGCGGTTCGGCATCCCGCAGAAATGCCGCGCGCTCCTCGGGCGACGTCTTTGCCCACAGCGCCGCACCGACGCGTATTCCCGCCGAGCGCCCGGCGCGCAGGTCCCCGTGCGAGTCGCCGATGTACACGATCTCGGCGGGCGGCATGTCCAGCGCCGCCGCCGCCGCGAGCAGCCCGCCGGGGTGCGGCTTCGGAATTGCCGCATCGTCTTCCGTTACCACGACGGCGAAGCTGCCGAGCCCCAGCTCGCGATCCGTGACCTCCCACCCCGCGCGGCTCTTGCCGGTCACGATGCCGAGCGGGTACCCAGCCGAGCGCAGCCCGGCGAGCATCTCGTGCACGCCATCGTACACCCCCGCACCGAGCGAGCGGTGCAGCGCGGCGTAGTGCTCGCGCATCGACGCGTGGCAGGCATCCACCTGGTCCGCGCCGACCCAGTCGAGCAGAAAACCGCGTTCGGCCGTCGGTCGGCGCGCGGCGATCTCTGCGTCGCTCGGCGCGCGGCCGAGCAGGGGTGCCAGCGCGCGGCGGTAGGCTTCCAGGTACAGCCGAAAGGTGTCGATCAGCGTGCCGTCCAGGTCGAACAGCAGCGCGCGGACGCGGCCGGACGAGCCGGCGGTGGAGGAGCGGGTCGGGACAGTCATTCGGCTGCTTGCGATCAGGTCAGGGTGGGGCGAGATGCGTTGCGATCGCGGCATACGGCGTGCGGCGCCGCAAGGTGCGATCGCCCCGTTCTCTCGTACCTCGACGTTACCTATGCCTCAGCCGGTTCCGCGGTTCTTCCATACGCTCGGTCCTCGTCTGCGTCGCCTTCGTGCCGGGCGGCAGACGCCAAAGCCGCCGAGGATCGTGCCATACCGCGGCTACGGCACCGCGGAGCTGCTGCACCTGCAGGGGCGCGTGCTCCGCGGCCCGCCGATTCCGCCCGCCCGCGCGGAGGACCGCGTCTGGCGCAACCTGCTGCACACGCTGCGCCGCATCGAAAGCGACGCGGTTCCCCACGCTGCCGTCCGCGCGCACTTGGAAGGCCGGAGCTACGAAACGCTTGCGGACGACGAAGGTTTCTTCCGCTTCGATATCCGTCCCGCCGCCCCGCTCGACGCTGCTCGCCTCTGGCACGATGTCGCCGTCGATCTGGTTGATCCGCCCGCAGAGACCGGCGCCGTCGGGAAGGTGCTCGTTCCGCCGGAGAGCGCGGAGTTCGCGTTGATCAGCGACATCGACGACACCGTGATCCGCACCGACGCGACCAATCTGCTGCGCATGGCGCGCATGGTCCTGCTCACCAACGCGCACACTCGGCTACCGTTCGAAGGGGTCGCCGCGTTCTACCGCGCGCTGTACCACGGCGCCGCGGGAGCCGCTCGGAACCCCGTGTTCTACGTGTCCAGCAGCCCCTGGAACCTGTACGGCCTGCTCGCCGAGGTGTTCGAGGTGCACGAGCTCCCGGCCGGACCGCTCTTTCTCAAGGATTACGACCTGCGGCGCGAGATGATCTTTGCGAAACGTCACCACACGCACAAGCTCGCCGCGATTCGCGCCCTGTTCGACACGTACAATCTCCCGTTCGTGCTCGTTGGAGACAGCGGACAGCAGGACCCGGAGATCTACCGCGAGGTAGTGCGCGAATATCCCGGCCGCGTCCGTGCGATCTACATTCGCGACGTGAGCCCCGCCTCGCGCGACGAGGGCGTCCACGCGGTCGCCGCGGAGGTGCGCGAACTGGGAGTGGAGATGCTGCTGGTCCGCGATACCGTCACCGCTGCGGAGCACGCCGCCGCCCGTGGCCTGATCCGGCCCGACGCGCTCGACGCGATTCGTACAGGCAAAGCACAAGACGAGACCGCGCCGAAGCCGCTCGAGACGCTGGTGGATGGGACGGCCTGAGCGCGGCGGCATCCACCTCTTCTCCTTGACACCGCCCCGTCGTCGGGCGCATGCTTCGGAACTGTTCGAATCGTTGTGCACGTTCGTCGGACTCCCGAATCGCTGCCATGCACCCCGATCCGCAACTCGTTCAGGAGCTCGTCGACCGTATCGTCGACGCCGTTCACCCGCTGCGCATCATCCTGTTCGGCTCCGCTGCACGCGGCACGATGGGGCCCGACAGCGACCTCGACGTGCTGGTCGTCATGCCCGACGGGACGCACCGGCGCAGGACGGCACAGCTCCTCCATGAGCGCGTTCGAACGCCACTCGCATTCGACATCCTGGTCGCCACGCCCCGGGATCTCGACCTTTACCGGGACAGCCCCGGCCTGATCTACCGAACGGTGCTGCGGGAGGGAACCGAGCTGTATGCAGCCTGACGAAATCGTGCCGGGCAGTCCGGAAGACTGGTTGAGCTTTGCGCAGAGCGACCTTGCGCTCGCGCAGATCGGTCTCGGCGGAAGGGTGCTCGCCGCGTCGCTCTGTTTCCAGGCGCAGCAGGCGGCGGAGAAAGGGCTGAAAGGTGCACTCGTCGCTCGGGGTATTTCGTTCCCGAAGACGCACAACATCCGTGCGTTGCTGCAGCTTTTCCCGCCTGAGATCCGCGTTCCACCGGAAATCGAGCAGGCGGTTCGACTTACGCCTTACGCGACATTTCTGCGTTACCCTGGAGCGTCCGAACCGATCAGCGGCGCCGAATACCGGGAAGCCCTCGGTCTGGCCGAAGCGGCCGTATCGTGGGCGGAACAGATCATCCGCGCGCCGGGCTGAGATCCGCGCACGTCCCGCTTGATTCCGCTCCCCCG
>JBBSMO010000045.1:0-10346 GCA_038233155.1 Longimicrobiales bacterium | reverse complement strand
TCTTCTCGCGTCAACACCGCCGGGAGGCGCTGGGGCCGCTTGGCCCGGACCGTGTCGCCGGTATCCCCGATCTCCTGCTTCAGCACCGGCCGACACAGGAAGAGCAGGGCTGCGAAGGGCTGGTTTTGCGTGGATGCGGCGACGATCTCCCCGACCGCGAGATGAGAAAGAAATTCGCGGACGTGGTTCGCATCGAGTTCCGCCGGGTGCCGCAACTGATGAAACAGAACGAAGCGTCGAACCCAACTCACGGTAGGCCTGTTCGGTCCTACAGCTGAGGTGCTTCGTCCGAATACATTGCCGTCCCTGATCCAGCAGCTTGAGCGGAGGCATCGGGGATCTTGCGACGCGCGGAGACCGGCGGTACACTGCACAAAGCGGGTTGCCGGTCTGGAGAGTTGCAGACCGCGCCGCGATTACGGAAGCGGGTTATCTGGACTCGCACAGCGGGCATTCACGGTTGGGCCGCGCATCCGGTGCGCATTACGCACGCACGTTATGCCGAATGGATCGGCAGAAACAATGGTTGGGCGGCCCGTCTCAACGCTGGCTTGATGGGCGGCACACGAATGCGTACATTGCTGGTATGGCTACGATCCCGCTTTCCGAGATCCTGAAGCTCAGCGTCGCCGAGCGCATTCAGCTTGCAGGGGACATCTGGGACAGCATCGCCGCTGAACCGGAAGCGCTGCCGCTTACCCCCGCACAGCGTGACGAACTGCGGCGCCGATCCGCGGCGTACCGTGCGAACCCCGATCGGGCGATCTCCTTGGGCGCGGCGCTGGAGCGGATTGAACAGTCGCTCGGGTGAGTCCGCATCGTTATCGGCTGGTCATCCAGCCGGAGGCGGACGAAGAACTCGCCGAAGCGGTTCACTGGTACGAGTCACAACAACGCGGGCTCGGGCGTGAATTCCTGCGTCCCTTCCGAGCCGCAACCGACGGACTGCGGCGCAGCCCGTTCCTGCATCAGACGGTGGAGGCGGAGGTCCGCCGCGTTCTTCTGCGCCGCTTCCCGTACGGCATCTTCTACGAGGTGCATGGCTCGGATGTGGCCGTGCTTGCCTGCTTCCACAGCGCGCGGGATCCGCAGGAGTGGCAGGACCGGATCACGCGCGAGTAGCTGCCCCCTCGCCGCCCAACAAGACGCTGAACGGCGGCAAAGGGCCGGGCATATTTCGCGCAATCATCAGGGCTGGCCCACGGCCCATTGCCACTGAGCTTGAGTCGTTGGGCCGCACGAAGGCGCACTTGCGAGCAGCAAATTACTCACCTACTGTGCGGAAGAGAGGTTGATCGTCGTCCACCTGATAGACGGATCTAATCCATGCTGCACATCGTCAAGCTGATTGAGCGCCGTTATCCGAACGAGCGAATCGGTCATCAACGGGCTTGTGCTGCTCTCGGCCAGCGCACTCGCCCTCGGCGCCGGCATGATGCTGTTACGCTAATCGGAGCCGCAGCGCGCAGTCAATGAAGCCGTGGCTCCGGAAGCTGCGCCGCGTCTGGATCATCACCGGCGCCGTTTTACGGTCCTCTTCATCGCAATTAATCTGCTGTCCTACCGCGCCTCGGGTGCCGCACGCGAGGCGCTGGGCTCCGATGACGCCGTTGAGGTGACCCGCACGGCCGCGAGCATCACCTTTACCCCCCGGCATCAGCGGCAGGGCACGGCAGTGCTGTTCTTCTCCGGTGCACTTGTTGATCCCGCTGCCTACGCTCCGCTGATGCGCCGACTGGCCGAGCACGGGCATGTCGCCGTTCTCGTTCCCCTTCCGGCTCGCACTGCGCCCACCGAACGGCACGAGCAGGAGGCCGTCACGCGCGCCCTCGCCATCATGAATGCATCACCCTCGCGCCGTTGGATTGTCGGCGGCCACTCGAAGGGTGCTGCTATCGCATCCCTCTTCGCACGGGAGCACCCTCGTTCACTCGCAGGGCTGCTGCTAGTGGGGAGTTCGCATCCACGGGAGTTCAACTTGTCGGCTTTGGAGGCACCAGTCCTGAAGGTGTACGGAAGCCGCGACGGTTTGGCGAGCGGAGCCGAAATTCGGCAGTTCGCTTCGAATCTACCCGCACAGACCCGCTTCGTGGAGATCAAGGGCGGTAATCACGCGCAGTTTGGGTACTACGGCTTTCAATTCGGAGACAAGCCGGCTACTATTTCGCGAAGTCAACAACAAACTCAGCTTTTCGAAGCCATTTTGAACCTGCTTCAGCAGATCGCTGCGTCTCCTGCCGCCCAACCAGCGGTTGCAGGCGACGGGGGGCCGACCATGCGCTCGGAGCATTCCGAGGGTGCAGCGGATGGGCCCCCGCGCCTGATCCTTGAGTCGTTAGGCGGCAGGTAGCGCATGCCAACTGGCGATGTCACGGCGGCGTGCGGTCCTTTCTAGACACCTTCTACGTCGGGTGGCTCAAAGGCGTGGGAAGGGTCTACCTGCACGTGCACGCGGTGGTGGACAGCTTCGGCAGCGTGGGCTTCGGTTTCGTGCACACGAGCAAACAACCCGACGCCGCGGTGGCGGTGCTGAACAATGATGTGCTGCCCTTCTACCAGGAGCGGGAGCTGGAAGTCTCTGCACTGCTGACCGACGTCGGCACTGAGTTCTGCGGCACGCCAGAACACCCCTACGAACTGTACCTGGCCCTGAAGGACATCGAGCACCGCCGGACCCGAGTGCGCAGCCCGCAGACCAACGGCTTCGTGGAGCGCTTCCAGCGTACCGTCCAGGAAGAGTTCTTTGCATCCGCATTGCGCACCACGCTCTACGAGACCACGGAGGCGCTTCAGACCGATCTGGACCGCTGGCTCGTCCATTCCAACACCGAGTGGCCCCACCAGGACTACCGCAACCTCGGACCGCGGCCAATCGAGACGGTGCAGCAATACCTCAAATCTGTCAACAGAGCTGCCTGAGAGTACAGATGAACGCCCGGGGCGCGTCGTGTGAGCCGCTGCCGAACGGATCGTTGCAGCCGACGAGGGCGCGAAGTGTCTAACCCGCGGCATAGTTCCAACCTGCGCCCCCGCAGCTGAACTTGAGCGTCGGGCGACTTCGTTCGATCCCGTCGCGTTCAAACGGCTCCGATGTTATCTTTGATTGGCAACCCAAACCTGGAGCTTCTGCGATGACGCAGCTTCTCGAAAAAGCATTCCGTGCCGCTGAGACGTTGCCGGAAGCCGAGCAGGACGCACTCGCGGCAAGCATTTTGGCTGACCTCGAAGACGAGCGCCGTTGGAGCGAAGCATTCGCCCGCTCGCCGGACGTGCTCTCCGCATTGGCCGCGGAAGCGCGGGCAGAGCATCGCGCCGGGCGCACGTTGCCGCTCGACGTTGAGCAGGGGTGATCTCCCGGACCACGAAACAGTTTCGCAAGGCACTCTCGAATCTACCGGGGCATATTCAGCGGCAAGCACGCGAGGCCTACCGGCGTTTCCAGCGTGATCCGTCGCACCCGAGTCTGCGCTTCAAGCCGGTGCATCCGACCGAGTCCATCTATTCCGCCCGAGTAAGTCGCGGCTACCGAGCGGTGTGCTTGCTCGACGGCGACACCGCATTATGGTTGTGGATCGGCTCGCATGCGGAGTATGACCGCCTTCTCCGGCAGCGATAGATCTCACCTCGTGCACCGCCGCCCAGGCCCGCCAGCCGCGAGCGGATGTCCTGGCCACTCAGGTATTTGGACCCCTCGGTATCGACCTCTACGACGGAACGGGTCCGCTCGTTGGCGACTGGACGGGTACGCTCCATATTGATGGTGAGGCGCACCCGTTCGCCCTTTCATTCGACCCCGACGGGGCGCTAGTGGCAACACTCCCGGACGGCGCGGGCGGGACGGTAGAGGCCCCCTCGTTCATGACCTGGGCCGACGACGGCCTCGTCCTGGCCACGCTCTCCGGCCGCATCCCCGGCGCCGATGTCGCATCCAACTCGCCGGCCGCACTTCTGCGGCTCTTCCGCCGCGCCGACCGCCTCACCGGGTTCGCCGCCGCCTACGCCTCCCCCTCCGGACTCCGTCACCTCTACCCCTTCACCGTCCAGCTCCGTCGGCTCCGCTGATGCCTTGGACGGGCGCGCGTCAGGGCGGTCAGAGCAGGTCGGCCATCAGCCACAGCCAGCGGCTCGTCGAGTGCACCCATACTTCCTTGTAGACGTACGTGTTCTGCGCCGGCCAGTACGGCAGGTCGGTGACGCCGCGGCTCTGCATGCCGACGGGCAGCGATCCGACGAAGTCGCCGCTGGACACACTGTACTGCTGCGACCAGTGATAGCCCTCGCCGTACATCATGCTGCTGGCGAACGGATTGCGCCCGACCAACCACTGCGCCTGCCGGTGGGCGAGGTCGAGCGCGTCCGCATCGCCGCTGACGCGCGCGGCCGTTGAGAGCGCTTTCGCCTGCGACAGCAGAATGCCGTAGTTGCCGCGACGCGCGAACCACACCGGAAAGGCGCGCAGATACCAGCCGTCGCCCATCGGCATGCCCTCGACTACCTGCGCGCGATAGGCTTCGCGCGTCGCTCCGTGCCGCGCGCCCGAATCGGGCACTTCCACCTCGCCGCCGACGCGGTACACGTAGGCCGGCAGCACGTCGTAGGGCGATGTCGCTTCAAGGCTCTTCTTCTGATAGGCGGTGTAGCGCGCCACCGTGGAGCGCCACTGCCCGGCATCCCGATGGTTGGGCAGCAGTTCGATCAACTGCGCGAGCGCGACGATGGGCGCCTGGTCGTTGCCGCGGTGAAACTGGTGGAAGATCGTGTCGCGCTCGGGTCCGTTGTAGAAGAAGCCGGACAGGGGGAACGCGCTGCCGACCGGTGTCTTCTGCTGCGATGCGACGATCACGCGCGCGAGTTCGACCGCCTTGTCGGCGTACATCTGCCGCCCCGTGGCCCTGAACAACTCGGCGGACGCGGTCACACCAATGCCGGCCAGCTCCATCTGCGTCGCGGCAAACGCCGGGGTGTGCCGGGTGTCGGGACCTTCGACACCCGCGATCGCGTGGTTCCAGTCATCCTGCGCGATGCGCAGGCTCCGCGCGGCCAGGTCGGAATTGCTGTCGGCGAGCACACGCGCGGCGATGGCACCCGCAGCCGCGGCGATGTAGTTGGAGTTCGGATTGTTGAGGGCGTCGCGCTCGCGGTCATCCTCATCGCCGACGATGTTGTTCGTCCACAGGTTGTGGCCGGCGAAGCCAATGCGGTAGCCGCCGGGGAAGCGCACCCTGAGCACCCAGTCCAGGCCCCATCGCGCTTCCTCCATTACGCGTGCCAGAAGAGCGGGATCATCGCCGCGTTCACGCAGCCGCTCCGCCAGCGCGAACAGGGCATACGTCAGCTCACCGGTGTTGATCACCCCCTGCGACAGATCGCCCGCATCATGCCAGCCCCCGCTCATGACGATGCGCTGATCACCGTGCGTGGCGAACCAGTCGAGGTGATCCACGTCATGGGATCCCGGTACGGCGAATCCGCAACGGTTGCCATACAGAAAGTTCAATGACTTCCAGATCGTCCGCCGCCACACGTCGTCACCGATCGGAAACGGCCGCGTGTGCGTGTCACCCGCGCGAATGATGTAGCGGCCCGGCACATCCGCCTCGGTGAAGTCCAGTTCCTGGAACTCGCCGTGGCGGGTGCGGACGGTGCGGACGGGTTTCCGCAGCACGACCGCACCCAGCGCACTGTCGCTGACACGGACCAGCTGGAACTCGGTCGCGCGAAGATCGCTCGCGAGCGCGCTCTTTGATGTTCCCGTCTGGTATCCGGAATGGCTGAAGGCGATCCGTCCCGGTGCCACGTTCCAGCCGGTATGATGATCGGGATCGACGCGCTCGAGCCGGAGCCCGCCGATCTCGAACGCCACACGATCGTCCGGGGCCGCGAGCATCTTGTTCACCCAGTAGCCGAACTCGAGCATGGTGACACGGTCTCGCGCGAGCGGCTCGATCTCCCACACTACATGCTGCCACACGCCGTTCTCGAGCGTCACGTAGTGAATCCCCTCGCGATAATACGCATCCGGCACCTTTTCCGCGCCATCGTTGTGCAGCACGATCTGCAGCGGCAGCATGGGAAAGCCGGAGACATCCGGACGGATCCACATGGAGATGCGATTGTAGGCACTCCAGTCCTCGCCGCCGAACTCGCGGCGCAGGTTCACGCTCGACAGACGGTTCCGCGTCGGTGCCGGCGTGTCGCTGAACATCCGCATGTCCACGCGCAGTACGCGCATGCCACCCAGCCGGGGTTCTTCCGGGAAGTCGAGGGCGCCCGTTCCGGTGAATGTCCAGCTCGCGGCGCTCTTCATGTCATCCAGTGTGCGGGCCGCGTGCACCGTCTTGTTCAGCCATGCGAACTCCGCGGAGTTCTCGAACTCGATCGGCATGAGCGGCCGCGGCGTCTGGGCGGCGGCAGGTACGGCAAGGAACGCGCAAAGTGGCAGGGTGTGAAGAAGCGAGCGTCGCATGAGCACCGTCAATGTGGGGTTTCGGGGAGTTTCACACGGCAAGATGTCCGGCGGCCCCGGTGTGGTGCAAGCCAGGATGCTCATCATGTTAGCGTGGGCGACCCGTCCCGCGACATTGCAACACCCTCAGCTCCGGCCGTCTTCTCCATCTCCTTCTGCAGCTTCCGCACGTCCTTGCCGAGCATCTTGCCGACGTGCTCGTACGCCTTCTGGACCTTCGGGTCCAGCACGTCGGGGAGCGTGCAGACGACGCCCATCAGGAGGCGGTCCGCGTCGGTCTCGTCGTGGAAGGCATAGCGTGGACGTTGCGTCTTGGCTTCTGCCGCATGGGTGATCTTCTGCGGCAGGTCGACATTGATGGCTATCCGCTCGAAACGATGCTTCTTCGGCAGCCAGATGCCGCCGGTGCAGCCGAAGATGCCATCATCGGCCGTGGCGGTGAGCAGGGTGCTGATCGACCGCAGGGAATCGGCCCGGCCCCGCTAGCCCCCGCGGGTCCGGACCTGCCAGGCACCCGCGGATTCCATCGGAGTAGTAGCATGCATCATGCTCTCAGCCCGAAGCCCGTGACCCGCGACCCTGGCCGCGCGATCCGTTACCGCGTCCTCCTGCTCCTCGTGCTGCTCCTCGTGCTGCCGGTCACCGGCGAAGCGCAGCAGCCGCCGGCGGCGAGTGGGGGCGCAGCCGCCGCCCCCGCGGTCGAGCCCGGGGCCGGGCTCACCGTCTACCTGATGACGATGGGGCAGGGCGACCTGGTGTTCGAGAAGTTCGAGCACAACGCGATCTGGGTGCATGACCCGGCGGCAGGCTCGGACTACGTCTACAATTACGGGGTTTTCGACTTTAACTCGCCGGGCTACTGGAGCCGCTTCATCCAGGGAGATTGGCGGTACGAGCTGGGCGTTTGGCCGCTGGACGGAACCCTCGCGGCATACCAACGCGACAACCGCTCGGTAGTCGTGCAGGAGCTGAACCTGACCTCAGCGCAGAAGCGGGCGATGCAGGAATTCCTCGAGTGGAACGCGCTGCCGGAGAACCGGGTGTACCGCTACGACTACTTCCGCGACAACTGCTCGACCCGCATTCGCGATGTGATCGATGCGGCGACGGGCGGCGCGCTGCGCGAGGCGACGGAGAAGGTACCGACGGGCACCACCTTCCGATCACATAGCGAGCGGTTGATTGCGGACGAGCAGCTCGCCTACACCGGGATGACGGCTGGGCTGGGGCCAGCGGCCGACCGGGAGATCTCGGAGTGGGAGGAGATGTTCCTCCCCGGCAAGGTCCAGGAGCGAGTGCGCGAGGTGACGGTTCCGGGCGGTTCGGGAGGGATAGCGCCCCTAGTGCTCTCCGAACGCGCCCTGGTCACGGCCAACCGGCCGCCGCCGCGCGCCTCGGCACCCAACTGGATCCCTTCTTATCTTGCGATTGGGCTGCTGCTCGCCGCCCTGCTCGCCGCCAGCGGTGCCTGGGCAGCGCGCGCGGCGACGGGCCGCTTCGCTTTCGCTGGACTGGCGGCGCTCTGGTCGCTGCTCTCCGGCGTTGGCGGCTGGCTGCTGATCGGCCTGTGGGCGGGCACCGATCACCAAATCGCCTGGGCAAACGAGAATCTGTTCCAGTTCAACCCCCTTTCCAGTGCGCTCGTGCTATTGGTGCCAGCCGCGGCCTACGCCGTGCCGTGGGCGCGCCGCCCCGCGTACATTGTCGCGGCGGCCATAGCGGGGCTTGCCGTGTTGGGCTTGCTGCTGCAGGTGCTACCCTGGTTCAACCAAGCCAACGGCCAGATCATCGCGCTGATGCTCCCGCCCCACCTGGGCCTGTTCGCCGGCCTGCACCTGCTGTCACGCCGCCAGCACGCCGCGGCTCCACCGGCGGCCGCCCCACCATTGCAGCGGCCGCAACGGACACAAACCGCACCTTCGGGCTGAACCCATGGAAGTGCAGATATTCGGAACCCGTAAGTGCAAGGCGACCCAGAAGGCAACCCGCTTCTTCAAGGAGCGGCGGGTCAAGATCCATGCTGTCGATCTGAACCAGCGCCCGGCCTCACCCGGCGAGCTGCGCCGGTTCGAGCAGAAGCTCGGCGCCGAAGCCTTGCTGGACCGGGAGAGCAAAGCGTTCCGCGAACGCGGCCTGCACGTAGCGCATCTCCCTGAAAGCCGCATCATGCCGCTGCTCGAGGAAGATTCATCCTTGCTGCGCACCCCGCTGGTCCGGGTTGGCTCCCGCCTCACCGTGGGTCTCGCCGAGGAGGAGTGGAAGGAATGGGTCGAGGGGGAGCGCGGTTGATGTGCATCTGGGCGGCTACGAGCGCGAATGCACACGGCCACAACCTGCGGTACGCGTGAGCACCGCACCCGCTTTGGCGTCTCTCGACCCCGCCGCCTTTGCTCACCTGCGCGCGGCCGACCCCGTCCTGGGTGCTGTGATCGACCGGGTGAGTGCGCTCCCTTCGCGCCACGAGCCGGACCTCTGGCGCGCGCTGGTCGGCTCGATCATCGGCCAGCAGCTTTCACTCGCAGCGGCGGGCGCCATTCGCGGCCGCGTCGCGGCGCTAGATCCGGCTACAAACTTTCCAGGGCCCGCGCGGCTCCTCGATGCGCCGGACGACGAGCTTCGCCAGATCGGTCTGTCGCGCGCAAAGGTCACTTCGGTAAAGGATTTATCCGCCAAGTGGCTCGATGGCACCCTGGATCACGCCGGCATCCCGCGGATGGGGGACGAGCAGGTCGTCAGCGCTCTGACCGCCGTAAAAGGGATCGGGCGTTGGACGGCCGAAATGGTGTTGATCTTCCACCTGCGCCGTCCCGACGTGCTCCCGGCCGGCGATCTCGGCGTGCGGGCAGCGGTACAGAAGGTTTACGAGCTCCCCGCGAGGCCACAGCCGGACGAGGTGATCTCGCTCGCTGAGCCGTGGAAGCCGTTCCGCTCTGCCGCGACCTTGCTGCTCTGGCAGAGCCTGAAGGTCTGACGCGAGCCGCCGGGCCCCTGGCCTCGAATGTGCAAAGCCATACTATCCCTGATTCACCGCGAACCACAGGAGATTGAAAATGGCTGAAAATAGGCACGACCCCGACCATAGCCCCCTCGATCGCGACCATCACGCCGCCGAGCCGAGCACGGGCGACGTAGTCGGCGAAGGAGTCGGCGGATTGAGCGGCATGTTCACCGGTGCCGCGCTCGGCTCGCTCGGCGGGCCGCTCGGCACCATCGTCGGCGGGATTGCGGGTGCGGCAGGCGGGTGGTGGACGGGCCGCTCGATTTCCGAAGCGGCCGCGCACTACACGCACGACGAGGACTACTACCGCACCCACTGGGACAGCAACGATTCCCGCCCGGCGGATTGGGACTACGACCGCGCCCGGCCTGGCTATGCCGTCGGCCATGTGGCGGGTCACAACCCGGACTACCAAGGCCGCAAGTTCGAGGAGGTGGAGACCGACCTGCGCCGCGGCTTCGAAGGCGATCACGACGACGATTGGGATACCATGCGCCCCTACGTGCGCCATGGGTACGAGCGCTCATCCACGCGTTCGGATGATGACCGCGTGATCATCAAGTAAATTTCGAAGGCGGAGCGCGGCAGGTGACACTCTGCTTTTCGAGATTCAGAAACCGCCTTCGTTCGCGCTTTCGATGATGGCGGCTACAAGAGCCGGGGCCCGCTGCTGCGCCCCGGCTTTTGTGTGTGTTTGCGGCGCGTGCATGGCGATCTGGCCCACCCCGAACCAATCGCCCGCCGTCATTCCGGCGAAAGCCGGAACCCACTGCACCTAGCTATAGGACACCTGCAAACGCTACCGTCCGAACGGTAGCCGGTTCACCGCTACCCGGCCGTTGCTGATCACTACCAGCACATCCTGCAGTGCGACGATGTCCT
>JBBSMO010000044.1:0-10351 GCA_038233155.1 Longimicrobiales bacterium | reverse complement strand
CATCTTGTACCTGACAGTTGCGGGCGGGGTGATCGTGCTGGACATCATCACCAAGCTGATTGCGCAATCGATGCTGCCGCAGTACCAGCCGGTGCCGGTGATAGGTGATTTCTTCCGGCTTACCTACATCTACAATCCTGGCGCCGCCTTCGGCTTTCACCTGGGCGAGCAGTCCCGCTATATCTTTCTCGCGTTGGCGTTGATCGCGGTTGTCGTGCTCTTCTTCATGTACCGGACGACGCCCGCCGCGGACCGGATCCGCCTGATCGCGATCGCCGCTGTAACGGGGGGAGCGATCGGGAACCTGATAGACCGGGTCCGATCACCGCTCGGGGTTGTCGATTTTTTCGACTTCGGCTTCGGCGAGCAGTTGCGCTGGCCCATCTTCAACGTAGCGGATATCGGGGTAACGATCGGGGCGATTCTGCTGGCGATCTCCTTGTGGCAGGAAGACCGGGATACGGCGCGTGAGCGCTCCGGGTGAAACCCGTATCGAGCGGGTAGGTGAAGACCAGGCCGGCCAGCGCCTGGATGCGTATCTTGCCGCCTGCTTTCCACTTTCGAGGTCGCGCGCCGAACGTCTGATAGCCGAGGAGCAAATTCTGGTGAACGGGCTGCTCCCCCGCAAGCGCGACATCGTGCAAGCCGGTGATGAGATTTCACTCACCATACCCCCGGCTATTGCGCCCAGCCTTCAACCGGAGCCGATTCCGGTCGATATTCTCTATCAGGATGCTGATCTGGCCGTGGTGGACAAGCCGCCGGGGCTGGTGGTACACCCCGCTCCCGGCCACCCGGACGGCACCCTGGTCAACGCGCTCCTTCACCACCTGGGAGACCTGGCCGGCATCGGCGGGGTGCTTCGCCCCGGAATCGTCCATCGCCTGGACCGGGACACCTCCGGGCTGATGGTGGTCGCCAAAACGGACCTTGCCCACCAGCGCCTCTCCGCGGCGCTGAAGGCCCGCCAAGTGCGCCGCAGCTACCTGGTGGCATGTTGGGGTCACCTCGCCGAAGACGAGATTGTTGTGGATCAACCCGTCGGTCGTCACCGTGGCGACCGCAAACGAATGGCAGTCGTCCCGCAGGGTGGCCGCCGGGCGCTCACTCGCTTCCGGCGCCTCGAGCGGTGGCCAGCCGCGGAGCTGCTGCACGCCGACCTGGGCACCGGCCGTACGCACCAGATCCGGGTGCACCTGCTGCATATCGGGCACCCGGTGGTGGGGGACCAAACGTACGCGCCCGGCAGAGAGCGGGGCGTTTCCGGCCGGCAGCGGGCCTGGGCGGCGCAACTGGCCCGCCGGGTGCCGAGGCAGTTCCTGCACGCGTACCGGCTCCGGTTTCAGCACCCCCGCAGCGGCGAGGCGCTGACCTTTCGCTCGCCACTTCCGCCAGATCTCTCGGGCCCCGCGACGTGGGCCCGCCTGGGCGGCTGAACGTGCGCATTGGAGCTCCGTTCCGCTGGCCAAAACCGAATAACCTGGCTACATTCAACCGCGATTTTTGCTCGTCCGCTGCCGATGATCACCTCTCCCGTCGTTCCGCCCCCGCAGTCGCAGGTCCGCCTGTCCGGCTCGCCGCAGTTGGTCGTGTTTTCGGCCGGCGGGCGCGGCGTTGGCATTCCCATCGACAGCTTGACCGAGGTGGTGCCGGTACGGCCTGTTACCCCGCTGCCCGGCGCACCGGCCGAAGTTTGCGGGCTGATCAATGTCCGCGGCCGGCTTCACACGGTGGTTGATCTGGCCAGGTGTCTCGGGTTGCCGCCCGCGCAACCGGGGCCGGAAAGCCGTATCGCAATGACAGACTACCAGGGGCGCGG
The DNA here is from genome assembly GCA_038233155.1 of Longimicrobiales bacterium. GTDB lineage: Bacteria > Gemmatimonadota > Gemmatimonadetes > Longimicrobiales > Longimicrobiaceae > JBBSMO01. The sequence continues at coordinate 8,532 of JBBSMO010000044.1, read as the reverse complement.
CGCCGGCTTGTTGGTCGATGGGGTTCGCGGAGTGATCCGCCACTCAGAGGCGCACATCGAACTGATTTCCCCTTCCGAGAGCTCGTCCGCGGCGGATGCACTCTTGGGCGTGGGAGTACTCCGCTCCCTCCCCTTTATGTTGATCGAGCCCGACCGGCTCCTGCAATCTTTCTTCGATTGACCTTGGTAATCTCATCGCCTGCCCGCGCCGAGCTATGAAACAATCCGTCTTGATCTGTGATGATGCGCTCTTCATGCGCACCATGATCAAGGACATCCTGTCCGAAGCTGGGTACCAGGTGGTTGGCGAAGCCGCTACTGGTGCCGAAGCGGTCGAGCAATTTAGGGCGCTGCAGCCGGAGCTGGTCACCATGGACATTGTCATGCCGGACATGGGTGGTATCGACGCTGTCCGCGAGATCATCGGCGAGCACCCGGAAGCCACCATCTTGATGTGCAGCGCAATGGGCCAGCAGGCCCTGGTGATTGAAGCGCTGCAAGCGGGCGCGAAAGATTTCATCGTCAAGCCGTTCCAGCCGTCTCGGGTACTCGAGGCGGTGCAACGGGTGCTAAGCTGAGCAGCGCACGGCTCCGCCTCCCGTGATCGACACCAGCCGCTATGCAGCGTTGTTCCGCTCCGAAGCGCTCGACCACGTCGAGGTGCTCAACCGGCTGCTCCTGCAGTGGGAGGGGGAGCCGGGTGACCTTTCCCCGCTTGAACCTGCCTTCCGGGCCGTGCACACCCTCAAGGGCATGTTTTCGGCTATGGGCCTCGAGACGGCAGGCCAACGGGCGCACGAGCTCGAGAACAGTCTGGCGACGTTGCGCGGAGCAGCGGCCGGAGATGTATCCGCTGTGTTGCCCGCTCTCTTTGCAGGCGCGGATGTACTCGAGCAGGCGCTGAGCGCCGCGGCTCCTTCGGCACCCGCCGCGCCGCCGGCCGGTGCGTTGCATGTGCGGCTGCGTATTCCCCGAGAGGAGCCGTTGCCGGGAGTACGGGCATTTCTTGCTTTGCGCAAGGCGCGGGAACTAGGGGCTGTGGCCGGCCTGCACCCGCCGGAGGAGGCGCTAGTCGGTGACAATTTTTCGGGCGAACTCGAGTTTTCTCTCGAAACGGACGCTGGCCCCGCGGAAGTCGAGGCTGCTCTGGACGGCGTCGGAGGCATCGACGTGCTGACCTGTCGTCTCGCCGGAGATGCCGCAGCCCCCCCGATAGCGGCCGCGGAAGAGCCCGGGGAGGCGAGGCGGTTCGTGCGCGTGGCTCCCGAACGGCTGGATGGTCTGCTGGACCGCATCGGCGAGTTGCTGATAGTGCGCGACCGGTTACAGCAGCTCACGGCAGGGGAGGTCCGAGGCGAGCTCGCGGGTGCAATCCACCAAGCCTCCCGCATGCTTTCCGACCTTCACCAAGCGGTGATGCAGGTGCGGATGGTTCCCGTTTGGCAGATCACCAACCGCTTTCCCCGCCTGGTGCGGGATGCGGCACAGCGGTCCGGAAAAGAGGTCGACTTTCAGGTGGAAGGCCGCGACGTCGAGCTGGATCGATCGCTGCTCGAGAAGCTGAGCGAATCGTTGGTCCACCTGCTGCGCAACGGGGTGGATCATGGGATCGAAGCGCCTGGCGAGCGGGAACGCCTCGGCAAGCCACGCCGCGGCCGCCTTCGTCTGCGGGTGTTGCGGGATGGAGCCCAGGTAGAGGTGCAGGTTTCCGACGACGGCCGGGGCATCGATCGCGACGCTGTCGCCGGCAACGCCGCGGAGCGCGGTGTGGCCGGCAAGGGCCAATCGGCGGCACTGTCGGATTCGGAGCTGCTCGAACTGATCACCACAACCGGCGTCTCTACTGCCCGGTCAGTGACCGAAGTTTCCGGCCGGGGAGTGGGCCTGGATGTGGTGGCCACGCAGCTTCGCACCTTGGGCGGGTCGCTCGAGGTCGAAAGTACTGCCGGTACCGGCACCACATTCAAGTTGCGCTTGCCGTTGACTCTGGCTCTGCTGCAGGCGCTGCTCGTACAGGCGGGAGGGCAGCGGTTCGCCATTCCGTTGCTGCAGATAGCCGGCACACTCGAAGCGGCCGCACATGACATAGTTGGGCTGAACGGCCGCGAGTACCTTCGCGTACGCGGCGAGCTGGTACCGCTGCTCGGCCTCGCGACGCTGCTCGGCATCCCGCCGTCTCCGACCTGTTCGCCGCTGCCGATCGTAGTGATCGCGAGCGGCGAGCGTGCTGTCGCACTCGCTGTCGATCAGTTCCTGGGCCGACAGGAAATCGTCAGCAAGGAGTTTCGGCCGGCCACCGGCACGCTGAAACTGTTCGCGGGGGCGACCATCCTGGGCGATGGGTGCCCTTCGCTGATCCTGAATTCCAGCGCCGCCGCCGCCCGGGTACTCGAGATCCATGCTTCTGAGGGAACTGCCGCCGCGCTGGCCGGGGCTGCCTCCACCATAGGTGCCGCATCATGAACCTTCAAGAGCTTCGGCCGGCGCAGGCAGATGCATTGCGCGAGGTCGCCAACATCGGCAGCGGGCACGCCGCCACTGCACTTTCGCAGATGACCGGCGCCCGGATCAACATCTCCGTGCCCGAACTGCGGCTGGTGCCCGTCAATTCCCTCACGGCATCGGTGGGAGCGCGCGACGAAGTGATTGCCGCAGTGCTGCTGCGGGTGCTCGGAGCGATTCCCGGGCGTACCTTGCTCGTGCTGTCACGCGATTCCGCCCTGCACCTGGCGGATACGCTGTTGTCGCGCCCGGCGGGGCAGTCCCAAGCGTTCGGACCTATCGAGGAGTCGGCGCTGATGGAGGCCGGAAACATACTTGCCAGCGCCTACCTGAATGCGCTTTCGGCTTGCACAGGTGCCGTTCTCCTGCCCTCGGTTCCCGTGCTCGTCATCGATTTGTGCCAAGCCGTCTTTTCCACGGTGCATGCGCCGGGCATCGAGAGCTTCGACTGCGCGTTCAGTGTAGAGACCGAGCTCTCGGTGGCCGATGATCACCCCCCAATTCGCGCGCAGTTCGTGCTCTTGCCCGAGGCGGGAACACTCGAAGAAATGTTGCGCGCTCTGAACCTCGCCTGACGGTGATCTTGCCCGCCCATGCACTGCGGCGTCCGTCCGCACGGTCCGAACGCGATCTGCGCTCGTTGCGGGGTTTTGCCCAGCGCATCAACCCTGCGGATGCGGGTGCGCACAACAACCTCGGCGTCTTCTACTTTGGCAAGGAGATGTTCGAGGAGGCGGCCGCGCAGTTCCAGCGCGCGCTCGAAGTCGACCCGAAGATGCAGGTGGCGCAACGGAATCTTGAAATCATCTATTCCGCCACCGGGCTCTTCGACAGGCGGGTCGCCGAGTTGAAAGAGCGCCTTCGGGGGGAGCCGTCCCACAGCGGGCTGCGGAGGGAACTCGCGCGTGCCTACGCGAACAATGGCGACCTGGAAGCCGCCGTCGGTGAGCTATCGATCGTTCTCGCGGCGGACCCGGACGACCTCGCGACTCTCACCCAGCTAGCCGAGGCGGAAAAGTCAAGTGGAAATCTCGACGCAGCGCTCAACTGGTTGCAGCGCGCGATTCGCATCCAGCCAGAGAGCGCCGTTCTCCGCCTTTCCTTAGGCGAGCTGCTGTACAACCGCGGCCTGCCTGGCGAGGCGCGTACCGAACTGCTGCGCGCCGTCGAGCTGAACCCCCGACTGGCGGACGCGTACTACCTGCTTGCCTTTGTATACGGCGAATTGGGAGATGGGGTGCGAGCGGCCGGGGCAGCATCGAGGGCGGCCGAGCTGAACCCGCTGTTTGTCCGTGCGCAGACCAACCTCGCCCTAGATAACTACAATGCCCTGTCCTACCGGGAGCTCGTCGCCGAGCGGCCCAAACAGCCCGAGAGCACCCGGGATGGTCTGCTCGCTCACTACAACCTTGCGGTTGCATTTCGGCAGAAGGGGCTCTTCGATCAGTCGCTGAGAGAGCTGGACCGCGCTGCCGCTGCCGGGGAGGACCGCTTTCTCGTGCGCCAAGGTGTGGCGGAAGTCCATATCCTGAAAGGCGATTCGGCGCGCGGCCTGAGTTTGTACGATGAACTCTTGAACGAGGCCGGCGACAGCCCGAAGCTTTGGAATGAACGGGGCGTTTGTCTGCATCACTTAGGCGATCTCGCCCGCGCGGAGTCCAGCTACCGGCGCGCTCTCGAACGCGATCCGGAATATGCTCCGGCATGGAACAACCTCGGCGTCGTACGCCTGCATCGCGGCGATTCTACAGGGGCCGCCGCCGCGCTGGCCGAAGCCATTCGGCTGCACCCCGACTTTGGGGACGCCGCTTGCAACCACGGCCTTCTTCTTTCGCGGCAAGGTGACCCGTCCGCGGCGTTGGAGGCGTACCGGCTCGCGCTGGCAATTCAGCCGCTCCAACCCGCCGCCTGGTGCGGCCTAGGCCGCGTCCTCATGGATGGGCGGAGGTATGCCGATGCCAGAAATGCCTACGCCCATTCCATCGAGATTCAGGAGGACAATGCCGAAGCGCACTATGGCCTGTCTTTCGCCATGTCTCATCTCGGCGAGTTCGATGGTGCCCTCCGCGCCGCCAGGCGGGCGCTCGAGATCAACCCATTCCATACCCCGCCTCGATTCAAGCTCTCGATTGAACTCCAGTTCGACTCTGCCGAGGTCATGGCGCCCGAAATCGACGCCGCCGCCCAGTTCGTTTCCGGGCAAACCGCAATCGCCGACTTCGACTTTGATGACAGCGCCTTCGACAACCTGTTCACTGCGATAACGCCCTTCGGAGAGAACGACAACGCCGCCGCTGACTACGAGCTTGCCCGCGACTTCTTGTCCAAGGGAATGCTCGAGCGGGCTCTCGCCGAAATCCGCCGGGCGGCATTGGCCGGCGCGGATGCGGCCGAAGGTGCATTGCTGACGGCAGAAGTTTATCTCCATCAAGATCTCGGCGGGGAGGCCCTCGAGCGTTTCGATGCCGCTATCGTTCGCTTGGCGAGTCTGCCGTGGGGTGACCAGCACGCGCGTGCATACCTCGGGCGGGCCCGCGCGGCACTCAAGCTCGGGCGGCTGGACGAAGCCCTGCACGCGGCGGAGCGCGCGCACGCCCGCGCTCCCGCTGATTCGCTCCCCGAATTAGCTGCTCTGGGAGATGTGCTTCTCCGCCGCGGTGAGACTGTGCGTGCACTCGACGTGTTCCGGCAGCTCGAAAGCCTTGCGCCTGGGGACCCCGAGGTGTTGCGCCGGCTGGCGTGCGCAGCGCTCGCCGGCGGTGATGCGGACCGTGCCGAAGATGCGTTGCGCTCCGCGGTCGCCTTGGACCCTGACTTCGCGGCTGCCCACGGCGACCTCGCGCGCTTGCTGCTGAGCCGCGAGCGCTTCGCCGATGCCGCCGCGGCGGCCCGCTTGGCACTTGCCATCCTGCCTACCTACGCGGAAGCAGGCTTGGTTCTAGGCGAGGCCGAGTGGCGTTTGGGGAATACGAATGCTGCTGTCGGCGTCCTCGTAGACCTCCTGACGACAGACCCGACGCACCTGGATGGCCTGGTCCTGCTTGCGCGGGTCTTGCTTCATGATGGCCGGCGGCCGGATGCGGTGCACGCCCTCCGCCGCGTTCTCCGGTTCGAGCCGGATCATTCGGCAGCCCTCTTTCATCTCGGCGTCGTAGCCGCCGAACAACGCCGGTTCCGGGAAGCCATAGACCAGTGGCGCCGTGCGATCGAAGCAGACCCCGCCGGTCCGCTTGCGGCCTTAGCGCGCGACAACATTGCAACTGCGCTCGAGGTCGCGCGGGTATTCTCACCCGTGCAGGATGCGGGGCCGCCTGTCCGCAGGGCATACGATAATGGCGATTGAGGGACCACTTCGCGAGTTGGCGCTCAGCGACCTGCTTCAGATGCTCGAGCAGTCATGCAAGACGGGGGTGCTCACCGTCCGCAGCGACGGCCTCCCCCACCCGGCTGCCATCCGTTTCGAACGCGGCAGTGTAGTCGGCGCCGAGCTGCCAGACCGCCTCGGCCGCCTGGGTAACGCGCTAGTGAAAGCCGGCAAGCTCACCGAGTCGCAGATGGAACAAGCTCTGAGCGAGCAGCAATCGGGGCCCCGACGCAGATTCGGCTCCATTCTCATCGAGAAGGGATGGGTCAGCGAGGAGGATGTACGGCGTTCATTGCAGTTCCAGATCCAGGAAACGATTTGCGAATTGGTGCGGTGGCAGAGCGGCTACTTCCGCTTCGAAGAAGTTTCCGAGCCGGATGCCGGCCACGTCGAGGTCCGCCTTTCGGTGCAGTCTCTGCTAATGGAGGCGATGCGCCGCATTGATGAATGGAGCGCAATCGAGAGCCGCATTCCGAGCTTGGACGTCGTACCTCGCTTGATTACAGATGCGGACGAAGAGCACCAGCCGGACCTCGACCTTACCCCTGAGGAGTGGGAGTTCCTCGGCTGCGCGGACGGCTCCCGCACCCTGCGAACGATCGCGGAGGAACTCGCCCGCAGTGAGTTCGACGTGGCAAAAACTGCGTACGCGCTCTCCACTACGGGGGTAGTCGAGATCACGCGCAACGGCGGCCGGACCAAGTCTGGCTCCCAACCTGCGACGCCGGTACCTGAGCGGCTTGCGGCGGTCGAGCGCCAGCTTAGGAGCGGAGCGTTGCCGGCAGCCCGCAACTCGATCCGCAAGCTCCTGCAGCAGCACCCCGATGCCGCGGAGGTGTACGTCCTTGCCGGTCACGCTGCCGGTGCCGTGAACGCATGGGCCGAGGCGCGCAACGCTTTTCTGCGCGCGGTGCAGCAGAACCCGCTCTGCGCGTCAGCACACTACCATCTCGGCTTTGCCGCCGCCCGGCTTGGCGAACTAGGCCGCGCGGAAGAGGCTTGGGCTACCTACCTTCGCCTCGAAAGCTCCGTGCCCGGGCGGTGGGAAACCGCCACCCGCGGAATTGAGACGGCGGGTGCGCTTCGTAGGCTTCTGGACGAGGAGCGCGCGTGACGACCCGGCCTAGCCACCACCAGCTCACCGAATGGAGCGAGGCTGTCGCGCGCGACCCTGCGAGCCTCCTTTTCCTCCCCTTAGCCAAAGAGTATCGGGACCGGGGGCTGACGGACGCTGCGATCCGGATTTGTATCCGCGGCCTCGAGCGTTATCCGAGCCATGTGGAAGCCCACCACCTGCTCGGCACACTCTACCACGACGCAGGTGACTTGACACGCGCTTTTGACGAGTGGGACATTGTCCTTCGGCTGGACCCGACTCACCTTGCGGCCCGCCACCTCCTCGAATCGCTCCCAGCCGCGGAGACCCGGCGCCGGAACCTGCGCCGCGATTCTCGGGGTTCGGGTGGCCCGCGAGAGCAGAGTCCTGCTGGCGCCGGTGGTGCGGACACCCGTCCCTTCGCGGCTATGTCGTCTTTGGACGGCATTCGCGGCGCTATTGTGCTGGACCGGGCTGGCACCGTCCTAGACGGAGAATTGCGGCTGGGCGGTGTGGACCACGCGCCCGAGGTCGCCGCGGCCCTGGGTGGTCTGGCTGATGAAGTCGCGCTGGCAACCGAGTACCTCGGCCTCGGCAGTTGGCGAGAGCTGGCCCTCGAAGCCGGGCCGCACACCCTGGTCGCGGCACCCGCGGGCGGCGCAATCGTAGCGGTTTTGGGAGATGCGGGAGTGCAGCTTGGCTGGCTGACGCGCATTTCAAAGCAAATGCGCGATGCCGCTGGAAAATGGCTTGCGGTCAGGGCAATTCCGCCGCTGAATGAGTGATTTCGCCGACGTTCTCTCGCGGCTCAACCGCATCGCCGGCGTGCGGGGGTCGCTGGTCGTCTCCTGCGAAGAGGGCCTGCTGTTGGATTCTGAGGTGCTGCCGGACATCCCCGGCGAGGCGGTCGCCGCGTTCGCCGCCCGGGTTTTTTCCCGTGCGCGGCGATCGCTGCTCCCGTTCAGCTATGCGCCCCTCACCTGGCTCCAGTTGAGTTTCGAGCACGGTTTTCTCTTCGCCGCCGCCGCGGGCGGCCCCGCCGGCTTCCTCGTGGTGGTAGCTGCCGACGGCCGGGTAAATGTCGGGCAGGTACGCCTGGAAGCAACGCGCCTCGCCGAAGCTTTGGTATGAAAAGCACGAGCCTTTACGCCATCGCCGCCGAAGCACAGGGTAAGGTGCGGCACTTTGTCGCCATTTCCCGAGTGCGCGCGGCACTGCTGATTACCTCCAGCGGGCAAGTCGTTGCACAGCACGGCTTCACCCGTGCGCTGGATGTAAGCGCCACGGCTACCCTCGCCGCGGGTATTCACGCCTCGTCGGGCGCGCTCGCGCGCCTCGCCGGCGCCCGCGGTTTCCATCAATCTAGTGGCACGGCGATGGGTTCGCGCGTCTTCATCGGCTCGATTTCGGGCTTCGCCGATGATCTGATTCTGGTCGCCGTGCTGGGGCCGGAGTCCACTCTCGGTCTGGTGCGTATTTTCTTCGACGAGCTGCGCGCCGGTCTGGCGGGATTGGATAGTTGGAGCGGCGTCCGGCGCGTAGATTCTGCGCCTCGCTTCGAGAGCGAACT